>JACCVJ010000181.1 GCA_013698215.1 Tatlockia sp.
GTGAGAGAGTTGCAGCCATTTCTTGAACGAGCTAATTGTTATTATCAAAAAATCGAGTTATTGCCCTCTCTAGAAAGCTTCTAGGATTTAAGAATGACCAAAGTTTTCGGAGTCTGACAAAAGAGGGATATGTAATCTCTGAATCTGCAATGCTGTAACTTGATTACTTATTAACCCGGCAATCATTGACCGGGAGCATCTCACTTTTGCAATGAGTATTAATACTTAAGATATTTAAGGACTAGGAAACTAGAATCGAAGCAAAAATGTAGGATGAGTAAAAATAGACATGACGTACAGGACATGACTCCAGAGAAAGCTAAAGAACTAAAAACCTATGTACAAGCTATTGCTGCCATTCTTTATGAGGAAACCCCACAAGAAACATTGAACACTTTAGAAGAAATCGAACAGACAGTACGCCAAAAGGTACTCAAGCACGTCAGTCCAGAAATTGGTGTTTTTTTATTAAAGCAATAACACGTAAAACCACATGCATAAAAAGACGCTTAAAAAGCAGCATTGGGAGCTTGAAGCTTACGAAAAACCAGGCGAAAAAGTTAGAGGTGAAACCAAACACACAACTAAGTCCACATTTGGAAAAGTGTTGTTTGCTATTGAGTGCAAACGTATCTTATCAAAATACCGCTAGAGATTTAGAAATCCTTACGGGTCTTAAAGTATGCCACAGTACCCAGCAAAGGCTTGTACAGCGATATGAGTTTACCGAAGTCAGGGTCAAACAAGAGGTAGAAGAGTTGAGCGTTGATGGAGGAAAAGTTAGGCTCCGCACCCCTGTAGGTCAAGGGTGTGAGTGGAGAGATTATAAAGCCGTAAATCTTCACAGTCACGCAGTTGCAGCCTATTTTCAGGATAACCAAGCTTAACTGACTTGGGTAAATCAGCAACAACTGTCAGAAATTATCACCTGTATTGGGGATGGACATGACGGCATCTGGAATCTCATTGCTGGCATTGCTACCAAGGAAAGCCGTCTCGAAATCTTAGACTGGTATCATCTAGTAGAAAACCTTTACAAAGTCGGTAGCGACCAGGCTCTCTTGGCAAGGGTAGAAGCCTTTTTGTGGCGAGGAAATGTTGCCGCAGCTATTGCCGAATTTGACGAGTGGTCACATCCTCAGGTAGACAACTTTATTGCCTATCTTCATAAGCATCACTCTCGCATTCCTGATTACTGGTATTTTCAGACCGAACAGATTAGTTCGATTGGCTCTGGGGCAATTGAGTCTACTGTCAAACAAATTGGTAGGCGTGTGAAAATCTCCGGCGCTCAGTGGAACAAACACAATGTACCGCAAGTTCTCTTTCATCGCACTGCTTATCTTAATGGAATGCTATCTACAACTCACTATTTGCAAAACTGAGATGCTCCCCATTGACCCTACATCTTTAGGGCTAGAACCCTTGAAAACACTGAACTTTCCTTAGCAACTTACATTGCCGGGTTAATAAGTAAAGCCTTTGTCCAGAGACTGCTGAAACAGAAGAAGCTTACTGGTCATGTGCAACCACAAAAACAGGGTGGCAGCGTCAAGAGTAAGTTGGATGAATACTCAACTCAACTTGCTCAAATGGTTGAAAACTATCCAGACTACACCTTAAGTGAATATTGTGAGTAAGCTAATAGACATTCAAAGTGTACTCTTAAAAACTGTATACTATGACCTTTAGCTCTTGCCTCGTACAAATTAAGTGTCTATTAGCTTATTGGGGAGAAACTTACCATCAATGGTTCAGCACCAGTACGATGTGCCGCGCCTTACAGAAAGAGCAATTAACGTTAAAAAAAAGACGTTACGCAGCACTCAAGCAGCAACAGAGAGAGTACAAAAGCGAAGATGTGAATATTGGGAGCAAGTTAAAGACATTGAACCCCACAACCTAGTATTTTTAGATGAGACAGGTGTTTTATTGGGTTTGACCAGAACTCATGCTCGTTCCCCTCGTGGTAGTAGAGTGTACGATTTGAAACCCTTTTACCGAGGGGCAAGGGTCAGGGATAATTCGTTGCTTAAAGAAATATTAGAATAATTGAAACTAAAGAGTTGGAGAACAGACATGGGGGCGAACTTACAGCAGTTCTCAGTTGGGTGAAACATAGCAGCAGCAATGGGTGAACCAGCCAATAATGTCTTGGAGTGTCACCGCAGCGAGAGCATCGGTAATAGCCTGGTCTAACTGAGCATCAGGGAGAATTCGTTTCTCGAAGAAAAAGATTAGAATAATTCAAACGAACGAATTTAATATCAAAGATGGCAGCAAACTTAATTCAATCATTGCAGGAGATAAGAGATTTTCGAGCATCCCAAG
>JACCVJ010000182.1 GCA_013698215.1 Tatlockia sp.
GTTTATTGGCGCAAGTCCTGGTGGTACAGGTGGCGGGATAAAAACTACTACTTTTCGAGTTTTGACAAGTTGTACAAAAGCAATTTTGCAAGGAAAAGAAGAAGTATTCTTGTACGAAAGAAGCGTAGATATTTCTTTGATTTTAAAAGCAGTGGGTGTAGCAGTTGGCTCCGTAGCTACAGTCATTTTGGCAACTATTTTAATTGCTCTAACCGATCCAAAAGTAAGCTTTATTCAAATTTTATTTGAGGTGGTTTCAGCTTTTGCTACGGTGGGACTTTCCACAGGAATTACTGCTAGTATAACGGCGGCAGCTAAATTAATTTTAGTTATGACTATGTATATAGGTAGAGTAGGAATTTTGCTGCTAATGGCTGCACTGCTTGGAGATCCTATGCCTAGCTTAGTTCGCTATCCTGAAGAAAATTTAATTGTAGGTTAAAATTGTAGTACAAACTTATAGGGAAAAAGCAATACATTTTAGTTTCAATAGGGTTGATTAACCAAGGTAATAAAAAGAGTGAATCTGTCATCTTTAGGTTTTTTACGCAGTCTACGCAAAGATAATCGTCAGTTTGCTGTTATTGGATTAGGACGTTTTGGTAGAGCAGTTTGTACAACATTTCATAAATTGGGTTATGAAGTTCTAGGAACAGATGTTAATGAAAAACTTGTTGCTCAAGTGTTAACAGACCAAATTGTTTCTCATGCAATGCAACTAGATTCTACTCAACCTGCGGCACTAAAAGAAGCAGGAATCTTTGAGTTTGACACGGTAATTATTGCTATTGGTAACTACATTCAAGAAAGTATTGTCACAACGCTAAACGTCAAAGAAGCTGGCGTACCTCATGTAGTAGCCAAAGCCTCCTCAGAAATTCACGGAAAACTGTTGCAAAAAGTGGGAGCAGATCATGTAGTGTATCCTGAATTTGAGGCGGGTTGTACTTTGGCGCGTAGTCTTACTAAACCACATATTTTAGATCGTTTTGACCTCGATCCCGACAACAGCATTGTAGAGCTAATTGTCCCGGATGTATTTCACGGCAAAACCATCACCGAGCTTCAATTTCGCACTCGCTACGGGTTGAACTTGATAGCTGTAAGTCAAGACGGCAAGTTTGAAGTTAATCCTGATCCCAAAAAACAACTACAGCAAGGCTCGGCAATGGTAGTAATTGGCTGCAATAAAGATATTAATCGCTTACCAATTTGATAAAGTTTTTGATATCCGGGTAGAGCAATCGGCAAGGTTTTAGAATAGAACTAGAAAGCTATTCCAATGGGCTGTAAGCCACAAGTTGAGAAGAAAAAAACACCATGCTGGATTTGGTACTGATTCTAGCGGTAGGTTTTTTTGGCAGCTTTGGACATTGTGTGGGAATGTGTGGGCCATTGACGGCGGCATTTTCTCTATCGCAAAAACAAAACACGCCGCAAAAAGTGCGATCGCTTCTTTTGTTTCATATTTTGCTCAATGCTGGCAGACTGATAAGTTATGCTATTGTTGGCGCGGGTATTGGGGCAATAGGTTCAGTAATTTTGGCAAGCGGACAATTAGCCGGAAGCGGTAGCACCTTGCGTCAAACTATTGCTATTGCGACTGGGGTATTACTAATTTGGTTTGGAATTATTCAAATTAACCCTAAGTTTTTACCACCCATACCTTTATTACATCCTTTAACCCAAGGAAACTTGCATCAGCGCTTAAGTAAAGCAATGGTAGAGCTTTCTTTTAAAAGTCAATGGTGGACACCAGCTATTTTAGGCGGCGTTTGGGGTTTAATGCCCTGTGGTTTTTTGTACGCCGCCCAAATTAAAGCTGCCGAAACTGGCAATATTTGGCAAGGTGCAGCAACAATGGCGGCTTTTGGGTTGGGAACTTTGCCCACGATGCTAGGAGTAGGGATTTCTACTTCTTTAGTAAGTAAAGATCAGCGCAGTCAACTATTTAGGTTGGCTGGCTGGGTAACTATTACGGTAGGTGTATTAACTCTCCTCCGGGCGATGGGGGAAGAAATGATGATTTATTTTACAGGGCATGGGGCGTTACTATGTTTGATGTTAGCTTTAATTGCCCGTCCAATGCGCCGCTTGTGGGCGCAGCCACTAAAGTACCGCCGCGCTTTGGGAGTAGGTGCTTTTGTCCTGGCGATCGCCCACGTTAATATTACTATGCAGCATAACTATGGTTGGAATTTAAGTGCGATCGCCTTTTTGCTGCCAAATCATCAAATAGCGTTGTTTACGGGGTTAAGTGCCTTTCTACTGCTT
>JACCVJ010000193.1 GCA_013698215.1 Tatlockia sp.
CTATTGCCTACAAAAGTTGAAGAAATACCGCGCTTTTTGCAACATATTTGGGCTTTCGACCGCTTGAAAGTAACTACAGAAGACAAAAAAAGAACATCTCTGTACAAAGAAAATATCCAACGCGATCGCTTACTTAAAGAATCACCTACCCTAGAAAACTTTTTAGAAGGACTTGGACTGCAAATAAAAATTGCTCCGCCATCGCCTCAGCAACTAGAAAGAGTAGCTCAACTCACCCAGCGTACCAACCAATTCAATCTCACTACTATCCGCCGCTCAGAGCAAGAAATAAATCACCTATGTCAAGGCAATTATGAATGTTTAGTAGTAGAAGTAAGCGATCGCTTTGGTGACTATGGATTAGTGGGAGTATTGCTATTCACACTTGATGGGGACACCTTAATTAACGATACATTTTTACTTAGCTGTCGCGTTTTAGGCAGGGGAGTAGAGTACAAAATGCTTGCCCATTTGGGCGAAATTGCCAGCAATAGAGGTGTGGCACAAGTAAAATTAGCTTACGTACCTAGCGAAAAAAATCAACCTGCATTAAATTTTTTAAACGCCGTTGGGAGTGAGTTTAGGCAACAAACCGCCACAGATATTAGCTGGCAGTTTCCTGTAGAATACGCTCGCTCGTTGGTTTACAACCCCCAAGCTAATAACGCCACCGAAACCCAGAGCGTTGCCACACCAATCCAAGCAACCAAAAAAACCGCACCAATTCTCTCAGTCCAACAAAAGTTGACTCGCTTAAGCCGAATTGCCACAGAATTTCATAGCGCCAGCCAAGTATTTGAGCAAATTCAATTACAAAAACGTCAGCGTCCAGAATTGCAAGAGTCTTATGCTGCACCTCGAAACGAAATTGAGCAGCAATTAGCCCAAATTTGGAACTCTGTACTACGAGTTGATAATATTGGTATTTACGACAATTTCTTCGATCTGGGCGGAAATTCAGTTGTTGCAGTCCAGTTATTCATTCAAATTGAAAATATTTTTGGTAAGAAATTACCGCTACCTACCTTATTACAAGCCGGAACTATTGAGCAACTAGCCCTTGTTATTCAACGTGAATCCTTAGACACCTGGTCGTCATTAATCGAAATTGCGGTAGGTAATCCAGAGCAAAAAACCCCATTATTTTGCATCCATGCGATCGGCGGAGGAGCTTTGTACTACAGAGATTTAGTTGAATATCTAGATCCCCAGCAACCAGTATATGGACTAGAGGCTAGAGGTTTAGATGGGCAAGAAACTCCTTCTACCTCTATTGAAGACATGGCAGCTTATTATATTCAACAGATATTGACTATTCAGCCACCATCGTCAACTCCTTACTTTTTGGCAGGTTCGTCTATGGGTGGCTTAATAGCTTTTGAAATAGCCCACCAGCTACAAAATATGGGACAAAAAATTGGGTTAGTAGCATTGTTTGATACGATTAGCCCAATTTATCGGCAGTTTTCATTCCGCAATCAAGTCGTTAATCACTTAAAACAAGGGTACAAATTCACCTTAGCAAGAATACAAGACAGGATAAACCAACTCAAATCTCAGCTCGAACAGCAAGTACGCAAAGCTACGGGTAAAAACCAGACAAAGTTCCCCGAAAGAACTCGCAACTTCCGCTTAGAAGTTGAACTATCCAACAAACGAGCTTTAAAAAGCTACTCCCCTCAAGCTTACCCATTGCAGGTAACATTGTTTCGGGCTATCAACCAGCCCCTAGGGGCAAGCTGGTATTTTGATACTCAACTAGGTTGGGGGAAACTAGCTACTTTAGGTGTGAAAACGTACAACGTTCCTGGCAACCATTTAACGGTAGTAGAAAAACCACAGGTAGAAATGCTGGCAGCAAAATTTGAATTTTGTTTAAAAGAAGCCCAGGAAAATTCTCCAAGCGATCGCCAACAAGTCTATCGTTAAGTCAAAAATTGCCATGCCGTTGCCTTAGCTAGAAATCCGTACCTCTACTCGCCCTAGCCTCGCGCTAGGATGTATTACATATAAAAGTATTATTCAGGCATTAGTTGCTATGACACAAGTAAAGGCCGTCCAAGCCCCTTATTCCGGCGATTCTTCCTACCGAACACCGCCCCCGGATCTACCCTCTTTACTTTTAAAAGAACGCATTGTTTACCTAGGACTACCTTTAGTTACACCGGATGAATATAAACAGCAACTCGGCGTAGATGTAACAGAGCTAATTATTGCTCAATTACTTTACTTGCAATACGACGACCCCGAAAAACCTATTTATATTTACATCAACTCTACCGGAACTTCTTGGTATGGCGGCGATGCGATCGGAGCCGAAACCGAGGCTTTTGCAATTTGCGACACGCTTAATTACATCAAGCCCCCAGTCCATACTATTTGTATTGGGCAAGCAATGGGTACCGCAGCAATGATTCTCTCGGCGGGAACTAAAGGCTTTAGAGCAAGTTTGCCCAACGCTACCATCGTATTGCATCAAGCCCGCCGTCGCGCCCCTTACAGTCAAGCTACCGATATCCAAATCCACGCTAAAGAAGTTTTTGTTAACAAAGAGATTATTTTAGATATTCTCGCCGCTAACACAAGTCAGCAAAAAACAAAAATTGCTAAAGATATGGATCGGATGTACTACATGACTCCCCATCAAGCAAAAGAATACGGCTTGATTGACAAAGTTTTGGAAAGTGCCAAAGACCTTCCTCAACCTCTAGCCGTCGCTCGATAATTTTAATAACCCCCTCCTGGAGAATTTATTTATGCCTATTGGAATTCCTAGAGTCCCCCATCGCTTTCCAGGGGAGCCTTACACTCAATGGATTAATATTTACGAGCGCCTTTCCTTGGAGCGAATCATCTTTTTAAGTGGAGAGGTGAGTGATGGGATGGCAAATTCGATTATTGCTAGACTGTTGTATCTAGATTCAGAAGATCAAAGCAAAGATATTTTTATCTACATCAACTCCCCTGGTGGCTCGGTTACAGCCGGATTAGCAATCTATGACACCATGCAGCACATTAAATCAAATATAGTCACAATTTGTGTGGGTATGGCGGCTTCTATGGGTTCGTTTCTGCTGGCGGCGGGTACCAAGGGCAAGCGTTTATCTCTGCCTCACGCACGAATTATGATCCACCAACCCGCCGGGGGCGCTCAAGGTCAAGCTACAGATATCGAAATTGAAGCACGAGAAATTCTCCGTTTGCGTCATCAACTCAATCAAATGCTGGCAGACAGAACAAGTCAGCCTTTAGCAAAAATTGAGAAAGATACCGATCGCGACTATTTTATGTCGGCGGCGGAAGCAAAAGAATACGGTTTAATTGACCGGGTAATTGAAGATCGCGTGTAAGTCAGTGAGCCTTTAGAGTTAAATCTAAAGGCTCCTCAATATTTAACTACCTATGGACAAAGCCGCTTGTTATCTATTGTTAAAATTGACACCCGTAGCAACGCTTGTCGAAATAAAAGCGTCCTACCGACGACTAGCACGGCAATACCATCCTGATATCAATCCGGGCGATCGCGCAAAAAATGAAAAATTTATCGCTCTAACAGCCGCCTATCAAGCGCTGGTAGAGTCTTGGCAGCAACCATTAGCAGAAATAGCCCCAACAATCACAGTAACCCGTCCCCCTTCATCTTCATCGCCGCCAATATCTGCCACCGAACAAAAGCTGAAAAACGATTATCATCAGCAGTTACAGCAGTTATGGCAGTACCAAAAATTTCCTAGGGCGATCGCATTATCTGAAGCTTTGGCGCAACGTTTCCCTTCAGACAAAGAAGTCCAATCTTGGCAAGCAATTTCCTACTGGCGTTGGGGAAGTTATTTAATTAACCAAAAGCAAACAGATAAAGCCAGAATTTTTCTTAAAAAAGCCCTAAAGACTGACCCCCACAATTGTCAATTATGGTCGCACGTAGAGCAAGAATTTCGGCGGCTAGAAAAAATCTGGTAAAGTGTCAATTAATTTTATGATGTCACCGCCTTTAATTACTGTCACCGTCAAGCTATTTGCCGCCTATCAAGAGGCTTACCAACAATCGGAAATAGTCCTACAATTTCCTCCCCAAACTCCAGCAATTGCCGTTTTAAAATGCTTAATTTCTCAGCATCCCGAACTTGAAAAATGGCAAGAAATTACTCGCTTTGGGATCAATTGTCAGTTTGTTTCCCCTGATACGCTTTTAGTTAATGGCGATGAAGTAGTCTTAATTCCACCCGTGAGCGGTGGTTAAAATAAATATCCTTTGCCACTGTTGAAGAAATGTAAAGTAAAAGTTACGATAGATAGTGTTTTAAACAAAAAACTATGGATTGCAGCCATATCCAATTTTGCGATCGCAAATCTGTTATCGATCTTACCCAGTTGCAAGCTCTATTTAAGTTAGGAGCGTTTTGGGCAACAGAGCGCAAAATCGAAGACTTAAACATCGCAATTGAAAACAGCGAACCAGTAATTAGCGTTTGGGATAGCCAAAAGCTTGTCGGCTTTGCTCGTGCGACTTCCGACGGTATTTATCGTGCGACAATCTGGGACGTAGTCATTGATCCCGAATACCGGGGTGCAGGTTTAGGCCGCAAGTTAGTACAAACGGTTTTGAGTCATCCCCGCATGAACCGAGTAGAAAGAGTTTATCTAACTACAACTCATCAACAAAGCTTTTATGAAAGAATCGGCTTTGAAGTCAATTCAAGCAGCACAATGGTACTGTACAATCAGCCAATAGCTAAGGTTCAATCTCTAGAAGCGCAGTATCAGGAGTTAATAACGGGATAGAAATTTGCATTCGCGTTGTGGGCGATGTCTCGCTATTTGTAGGCGCAGGAAAAATCTCAAGTTTGCCCTGCATAACTTCTAATGACGTTTGCACAAGTAACAGCGTTAATCCTGGCGAACTTATATTCAAAGCATACTTAGCAATTAAACTTGCTTCACAGCTAAAATCGCCTTGCAGCAAATCGACAGGATCGTTCCAAGTACCAACGGCTAAGGGCGCATCTATCCAAATATAAACAAAGTTACTTTCTGGGATTAACTGAACTGATAAATAAAAAATTCCGCCATCCTCTGTACAGAAAATTGCTGCATCAATAAGACTCAGGATGATTTGTCGCAACCATAGAGGATCGGCTAAAACATAAATTTCTGGAGGCGGTGGAGATAGTTGTAGCTTGTGAGAGCGATTTGCGGCAATCATTCGTAAAATATTACAAACTTCTTCTAAAACAAAGCTTAATTGCAAAGGTTGAATTTCTAATTTATTAGTCCCATGTTCTAGTCTGGCAACATTGAGGATTTCGTCGATTAGCTTAACTAACTGCAACGCCGCTTCGTGAGCTTGAGCAACAAATTGGCGTTCTTCGGCTCTGTCGTCGCATAAATCGGACAAAATCAACTGATGCAGACCAATAATGTTACTTAGAGGCGATCGCAATTCGTGGGAAATTCGCGCCAAAAAGCCCCCTTTAAACTGGCTGATTTGTTGCGCCATCAAGTAAGCCAATTGGGTTTGCGGCAAAACTCCATCTAATTGTTGCGGTGGAATACCTTTAAAATCAGTAGATAATTTTGGCGGTAATAACCACCGACTTGCTAACCCCACTCCTAACCCCGTTGTCAAATATATCCAGTTAGCCAAATCCATAATTAATTGTATAAATCACGACTCTAACTTAACCGCACCCAATCGTAAAATCTGCCAATTGTTACCAATCCACTTAATAACTGTAGAAGGTATGGCATTAGAGGATGGCTCCGTAGCTTCAAGGGGCAAAGTTAGGACATTGGGAAACGCTGCTTTAATCTCCCTCATGGTATGTAATGGTGGTTTGCCAGACTTATTCGCGCTAGTAGTAGCCAGCGCCCCAGTACGAGCTAAAATAGCCCTAGCAACACAGTTGTTTGGCACGCGCAAGCCAACAGTATCAGGACTTGCTAAGTTAATCTCCTTGGGTACGCGATCGCTCGCTGGCAGTACCATAGTCAGCGCACCGGGCCAATAAGTTGCAGCCATTTGTTGCCATACTAATAATTCTGCCGCACTCCCAGAAACATAGGGCCATAGATCGGTAGCATCAGCCGCCATCAAAATTAGTGGTTTGTCTTGACTACGCTGCTTTGCTGCAAAAATTAACTGGGCTTTTGACGGTAAAGTTGCCAAAGCTGGAACTGTATCGGTAGGAAAACTAACTAATTTACCTGCAAAAATTCCTTCTACCAATTCTTGCAGCATTCCTTGGGTCATGAGCGCAATTTAATTACTTTTTAGGGCTAAAACAAAACGTTCAATACCTGCTAAATCCGTATGAATTGAAATATTAGTATAACTAGGGCGATCGCGCAGCAACGACGCAACTATTTCTGCTTGTCCCGCCATTGTCTCCACCAACCATACGCCCCCAGGTTGCAAATAATCGGGCGCAGTCTCAACCAAATAGCGCAAGCAATCAATGCCATCGTCACCCCCATCTAAAGCCAGCCTAGGCTCGTGCTGGGCTACTTCTGGCTGTAGTTTTGCAACTAAAGCACTGGGAATATAAGGAGGATTGGATATCATGCCGCTCAATTTTCCCTTAAATAGTGCTAGTGGTTCCCACCACAACCCCTGACAAAACTCGATGCGATCGCCCAAACCCAAGAGTAGAGAATTTTTTCGAGCGATTTCTATCGCTGCACTGCTACAATCAACGCCATAAATTTTTGCTTGCGGAAATACCTCCGCAAGTCCCAGACTAATTGCTCCGCTCCCTGTCCCTAAATCTGCCCAATATCCTTGTTCCAGTAACATTGAGCTATTTTTTGCCGCCATCACTGCCAGATCAATTAGTTGCTCTGTTTCTGGGCGGGGAATCAGTACTGCTGAAGAAACTGCTAATTTGAAGTTTCGCCAATACACAACTCCAGCAATGTACTGAACTGGCAAAAACTCGCTTAACCTTCTTTGCCACAATCGGTCTAATTCTCTGATCTCAAGCTGGATAGGAATTTGGGGCAAATCGCGGAAAGACTCTAAGCAGAGAGTTAATCTTTCCAGCCCAGCTACTTCTTGTAAGAGCCAGTCTAATTCGCTTGGCGAAACTTTAGCCGCTATTGCAGCTTTTTGGGCTGTTTTTCGCCATTGCCAAAGTTCTTCACCCGAAACCTGCCGCAGCTTTTGATTCATGCCCAAACTTATTTTTTACGTGGTTGCGCTGCGGGGAGACTGCGAATAAAGTCGACGGATGCTTTGGGGGGAACCAACATAATTTGGTTTAGCTGGGTATCGTTGCGACTTTGCATTGTTTCAATCACCCCTTCTAAATTGACTACCTGAATCTCGACGGTAGAAGCCAAGTCTGGTTGTTGTTTTTTAAACCTGTCTAGCATTGATTGCAATTCTTCTTTGTTAAAAAAGAAAGGAATTACTTGCTTATCTGCTTGTTTGACCGTTAAGTAGCCTTTTTCTTTCCCGGCTTTAGCGACAAATAGCGGCGTTCCCTGAAACTTTTTCTCATCTTGACCTGATTGCTTGAGTAATGCCATTGCAGCATCTACTTGTTGCTTGGCGGGTACGTAAGCAAAGTCTAAGGAGTTAGGCTTACTGCTACTAGCTTGGTCTAGCTTGTATACTTCCCCCAAAGAAACGGGAACAACCCGAACAGTTTTGGCAAGTTCTGGGTTTTTAGTTTTGAGTTGATTTACAAATGCTTCCGCATCCTTTTGGTTGATAAATACTCCCGCAACTCCACCTTCTTTTTTGTTGTCGTTATTAGAAGCTACTAAAGGCGCTCCCTTGGCATCGGTGATTGTAAATACAGGTACAGGCCCTAGCTTTTGGACAATTTGATCTTGAGGCAAAGAAAACGCGCTCATCGTGCCAAAGATTGCCGAGCCAACAATGGCACTGCTAACTATTCCTAACTTTGTACCCAAGCTAAACATTGATTTCATGAATACTCCTGGCATTAATAGCCAATTATTTTGAGCTAAACGGTGATATCTTACTTACTTACTATTGGTTCGGGGGAAGGAGAAACAATTTATGTGAGCTATCTTATCGTTCATTTTTGTTTCTGTCTGCTCAATATAATTTTTTTATACTGGCTTGTTGGTAAATTGCGACGATTTTTTGTTTGTGCTTTCAAGCAATAAAGTTTTTGGACAAAATCTTTAATTACTGATAATTTACTCCACTTTTTGCCTGACGCTAGACTACTACAAATCGTTCCTACCTAACACTATCTGAATGAGCTTATCAAACTTCAGCAATTTTTAATTGGTTACTAATCTATAAGATTGTAACTACTTTGGTAAATTAGTCCGCAATAAAATTGTTGACTAATATTTTATATATTATTTGCAAATCGGGATGACAGGATTTGAACCTGCGACATCCTGCTCCCAAAGCAGGCGCGCTACCAAGCTGCGCTACATCCCGTATTTTAGCTCGTACATTAACTTAACACAGAAGTACAATTATCACAAACTTGCCTCTACTTAAGCAGTAGGTGGGATGCTTTAACTTGGATACCAAAACATTCCTTTAATCCCTTCGGGGTCGGCTGTAAACCCTAAACCGCGATAAAAATCGACAACTTGAGGATCGGCAAATAAAGTTACATTGCTAATATCTTCGCTTCTAAGTTTTTTGATCATATATTTCATCATTGCTTTGCCTAAACCTTTGCCTTGAAAATCTGGGTGAACGACTACATCCCAAATAGTGGCATTAAAGGCATGATCGGAAGTGGCACGAGCAAACCCGATCAAGCGTTTTCCCGTTCCGCGCACTTCCCACATTGAGGCAACGAGGAAACTAAATTCAATGGCTTTTTTTACCTTACGCAAAGGGCGACGCGACCAACCGACGGCATCGCAAAGTTCTTCTAATTCGTACAGATCGATGTTGCGATCGCTACTAAACACAATTGTGCGATCGCTATTAGTCGAAAAACCGCTCACAGATTCTAGAGCCGTGTAATCTTCGCCCGACGTTATCTTGGCTTCAGTGGTAGTTTCAGCACCGTTAAACCAGCTTTTCCAAAAACCCATGCCAACGTGGTTCGATAGTAAAAATTATTTTGCCTATATTAGCTAGGAAAGGTCAAGTTATTAGCAAAAAGCCAAGCTCGATCTTGGGATAAAAGCAAATCAATAGAAAAGTTAATTTTCCCCTCTAAAAACAAAATAAGCTCCTAGAAGTCAATATACTTTTACCTAGCTACCTTAAAACTTTAACACTTTGTTAACGACGTGCTAGACAACGGGGATCGATTTCTTGGCGATTCTAGTGTCACAGAGGGGTGTTAAGGATAAAATATGGTTATGGCAACTATTGAAATTTTAGGAATTGAACATAGCTACGAACTGACGGGCTTTGCGTCAAGTTCTCCTACCTTAGTTTTTATCCACGGGTGGCTACTAAGCCGTGAGTACTGGCAACCTTTAATTGAGTGTTTAGCACCAGATCATCAGTGTTTAGCTTACGATTTGCGCGGATTTGGTCAATCTTTAGGCAAATTAACGTCAATAACTGATGCTCCTGTCGTTAATCCATTCTTGAATAGTGCTGTAAACAAGACTGAAAATGCCACGGATTCACGCTCAAATAACCCCCAGAATTTTTCTAATTGCTATACGGCGGCAGCTTACGCAGAGGATTTAGTTGTTCTCTTAAAAACATTGAATATTAGTAGTGCATGGCTAATTGGTCACTCTTTAGGGGCAACGGTAGCGCTACTAGCTGCCGAACTTCGCAGTACCCAAATAGAAGGCATAATCTGTATCAATGCTGGAGGGGGAGTGTACCTCAAAGAAGCCTTTGAGCAGTTTCGCGCGGCGGGTCAGCAGTTAGTAAAAATTCGTCCCCGTTGGCTTTGTTACTTACCTTTAATTGATTTAATATTTACCCGCGCTAATGTAGTTAATCCTATAGCCCGCCAATGGGGTCGCCAAAGAGTAATTGATTTTGTTATGGCTGATCCTGAAGCCGCTTTAGGAACCCTTCTAGACTCGACCACCGAGGAAGAAGTAAACCGATTACCGTCGCTAGTTTCTCAGTTGTCCCAGCCTGTCTATTTCTTCGCCGGACAGCAAGACAAGATTATGGAGCCTAAATATGTCCGTCATCTGGCAAGCTTTCACCCCTTGTTTCAAAGCGATCGCGGTAATGTATTAGAAATTCCTAACTGCGGACACTTGGCAATGTTGGAACAAACAGAAACCGTTGCGACAGAAATTCGGAGTATTTTGGCGCGACATAGTTAAGGCTCGTACAATTGCATAACATCCGTTAGTGGTAGACGCGATCGCCCAGCTAAAGTTATTGGTGATGTATGACCGCGATTGAAGTGTTCCGCCGCCGCACAGCCAATCATTGCTGCATTGTCAGTACAATACTTCATTGGTGGAAATAAGACGCGCAAGTTATGCTCTTTGGCTGCCGCTTGCAAATGCTGCCTTAGCCCACTATTTGCTGCTACTCCACCACCTACAGCAATAGTATCTAAGCCGAAATCCCTAGCGCAGGCAATGGCTCTTTTGGTCAGACTTTGCGCTACAGTCTCTTGAAAACTTGCCGCTATATCCGCTACTGGAAAAACTACATTGTCTTGCTTGACTTTTTGAACTAGCCGCAATACTGCTGTTTTTAAACCGCTAAAGCTAGAGTCGTAAGGATGAAACTTGCCATTTGCTAAAGAAATTTTGCCTTCAGGGAGTTTAAAAGCTTGGGGGTTGCCAATTTGAGCCAATTTATCAATCTCTGGTCCTCCGGGATATCCTAATTCCAACAATCGCGCTACTTTATCAAAAGCTTCTCCCGCCGCATCGTCGCGGGTTTGTCCCAAGGTTTGGTATTCGCCGCAGTCTTTGACATAAATTAAGCTGGTATGACCGCCAGAGACTAGCAAGCTTAAAAAAGGCGGCTCTAAACTAGGTTCGCTTAAACAATTGGCGTAAATATGTCCTTCTAAATGATGCACCCCGATTAAGGGCAAGTTGTGCAAAATTGCTAAGGTTTTGGCGGCACAGATACCTACCATTAGCGCTCCCACAAGTCCGGGGGCGCAAGTTACCGCCACAGCATCGATTTTTGTTATTGGTCTTTGGGCCTGTTCTAAAGCCAAGGCGATCGCGCTATTAATTGTTTCTAAGTGCTGCCGCGATGCTATTTCTGGCACTACCCCGCCATACTGCTTATGGATGGGAATTTGGGAAGTGACAACACTACTGCAAACTGTGCGATTATTTATTACCGCGACGGCGGTTTCGTCGCAGCTAGTTTCTATGGCTAGAATAGTTGACATTTGGTTGAAATTAGCGATTAATTTACTACTTTTTGGGCTGCTATTGGTTGAGAAACTTAAACTTTTATTTACTTAATCTATTGTCGGCTCTCTGGCAAGAGTATGATAGCTTCCAAGTTCTGAAAACTTTATTTGTTTTGTAACAAAGAGAAACAATTTTATGCAACGATTGTTTGCTTTGGTTCTAGTCATTGGTTTCTGGTTTAACTTTGCGCCTCCAGCCTCAGCTTCGGCGGGAGCCAATCTAGTACCTTGTAGTGAATCACCAGCCTTTCTTCAACGGGCAAAAGATGCCCGTAACACAACGGGCGACCCCAATTCTGGCGCAAAGCGTTTCGAGCGTTATGCTCAAGCTCAGTGCGGCCCTGAAGGTTTACCCCACTTAATTGTTGATGGTCGTCTCGACCGTGCTGGGGACTTCATTATTCCTAGCATTCTCTTTCTTTATATTGCTGGTTGGATTGGTTGGGCAGGTCGCTCGTATATCCGAGCGAGCAAAAAAATGGAAGGTTCTCCCGAAAGTAGGGAAATTATCATTGACGTGCCTTTGGCGCTGCAATGTACCGCAGGAGGTGCTACTTGGCCCTTGGCAGCTACTTCGGAATTTTTATCGGGCGAATTATACGCCAAAGATGAAGAAATACCTGTTTCACCACGCTAATTTAGCTTAACTTATCCGCTTATATTGAGTGTCGATTGATGAAAAATAAAGAAGACCAAAAAACCTACTTTCTTCAGTATCTTTCTACAGCGCCAGTGCTGGCAGTAGTTTCCGTTTCTATCGCTTTCACTACTTGGGCTGTGTTCAATTACATTTTCCCCGATTTGCTTTTCCATCCTATGCCGTAGAAGTAGCTTTAATCGCTAGTTCTATGTTTATTAGCTAAATAAATTACTTGTCATTCAAGTAATTTATTTAGCTAGTAGCTAATAAAGGTAATTAAGTCATACTTCTAAAGGTGTAAACTTGCAATTTTCTTTAGCATAGATTGCGAGTTTTTTTAGTGTTTATTTATCAAAATTAGCTTAATTAATTTTTCTAAAGTTAGCGAGGAAAACTGTTATTTAGTTACAGTTAATAACCTAAAATAATGCCACTATCATGTTTAAATACTAAGAGCAAATATGGCGCAAGCAATAGATGCATCAAAAGATCGCCCCAGCGATCCTAGAAATAAAGAAGTTGTGTTTCCTCCCAACCGCGATCCGCAGTGGGGAGACTTAGAGACACCAATCAATAATTCTGGTTTGGTTAAATGGTTCATTAATAATCTGCCAGCTTACCGTCAGGGTATAACTACCCAACGCCGAGGCTTAGAAGCTGGGATGGCTCATGGTTACTGGCTGATTGGCCCTTTTGCCAAACTAGGCCCATTAAGGGATGCTGATATTGCTAATTTAGCTGGGTTACTGTCAACTCTAGGCATGGTAGCAATTTCCGCTTTTGCGATCGCCCTTTACGCTAATAGCAATCCTCCCCAACCAGTTGCAAATGTAACAACTGCCAATCGAGTACCTGATGCTTTTAAATCTCCCGAAGGTTGGAACAGTTACGCTACTAGCTTTCTAATTGGTGGCGTTGGTGGCGCTGTAGTTGCTTACTTCCTGCTTGACAATATAGAAGTAATCCAACGGGTGTTTAGTTAATTATCAAAAAGTTCCGCAGATTTTTAATGGGCGGAATTAGAGAGTAGGTAAAAAAAGTGAAAACTGTAACTTTTTTTGCTCTACTCTTTTTTTATGAAATTATTTAAATTTTTGCACTTGGTAGGATGGCACTTTCGAGTTGATGCAAAGCTGTTTCCAAATCATCATTAGTAATTTGCACATCAAATTCGCCAGCCGAGGCAATTTCTATTTGGGCGCGTTTCAAGCGACTATTGATAGCAGAGCTTGAATCCGTCCCGCGATCGCGCAAACGTTGCTCTAGGGCGCTAAAAGACGGCGGTAGGATAAAAATCCGCAATGCATCAGGGCAGGAACTAGAAATTTGGTTCGCACCATCAAGCTCAACTTCTAGTAAAACTGTTTTGCCTTCAGCGATTTGTTGTTCTACAGGCAAACGTGGAGTGCCATAATAATTGCCTGCAAACTCCGCCCATTCTAGCAGGTGGCGATCGCTAATCATTTTTTCAAAATCGGTGCGACTAACAAAGTAATAATGTTCTCCGTAGGTTTCACCCGGACGCGGCGAACGAGTAGTTGCAGAAATTGATAAATATATTTCTGGGTGGCGTTGCAAGAGAATTTGCACCAACGTACCTTTACCAACACCGCTAGGGCCAGTTAAAACAATTAACTTTCCCCTAAACTTGTGTTTATTTGCTTGAGACGTAGAATTAGAAACTTGCATTTCCTGGCACAAATCCAACCTATTTAATTGTAGTATTTACAGCAATCTTGCTAATTATCTGGCTGTTCGCGGCTGAGTACAAACCGATTTGCCACTGTTTCCGGCTGAATTGCTGACAAAATAACATGACTTGAATCGGTAATAATTACCGCCCTAGTACGACGACCATAAGTAGCATCAATTAGCTGACCGCGATCGCGGGCATCTGTAATAATACGCTTAATGGGGGCAGATTCGGGACTGACAATGGCAACTACTCGGTTAGCAGAAACAATATTACCAAAACCGATATTTATAAGCTGAATATCCATGCAAAAATGACGCGACGCGCCGTATAACAAGCATTAAAACCTAACTTCAATGGTATATACAAAAATGCGCGACTTACAAGCCTAAAAACAGCGAAAAACCTGATTTTTAGGGCATTTAACCCTGTTTTTTGATTTTTCTACCTTTAGAAATCGCTCAAAAGGTAGATTAGGCACTTAATTTTATTCTCTTAGTTAAAGAAGATTTGTTTTGCAACCTGTTGACTTGACAACTTTAATTGCTGCTTGCAGCGAAATTCGTACCCATTGGCTTCCCGCACGTACTGAGCAAGTATATCAACGAAACCGCTTTACAATTGCGATCGCCTTGCGGACGTTAAACACGCGGGGATGGCTAGAAATTTGCTGGCATCCCCAAGCGGCGCATTTTTGTATGGGTTCTCCACCGCCGCGATCGCCGGATACTTTTACCTTTAGCCAACAATTAATCCATCAATTGCATGGTTTGGCGCTAGTGGCAATTGTGGAGGTTGCACCTTGGGAACGAGTAATCGATCTGCAATTTGCTCCCCGTCCTGGAGAAAGTGCTTTAGGGCATTTGTATGTAGAAATTATGGGCAAATATAGCAATGTTATTCTTACTGATGCCGATCAAGTAATTGTTACGGCGGCGCACCAAGTTAGCCAACAGCAATCAAGTGTCCGTCCGATTCAAACTGGGCAAGTTTACGAATTGCCACCATCATTAAGTGGTGCTGTACCATCAACAAGTGAAATGCGATCGCGTTGGCAAGAGCGAGTAAGCTTAGTTCCAGGAGCGATAGGGCGTTGTTTGCTGAAAAACTACCGGGGTTTAAGTCCAGCTTTAGTACAGTCAATGGTACGAGTAGCGGGGTTAGATCCAGAACAACCTACTACTAGCTTAGAGCCTGAAGATTGGCAAAGGTTATTTAGCCATTGGCAGGAATGGTTACAAAACTTAGAGAAATTACAATTTTCCCCCGGTTGGACGGCTAAAGGCTACACGGTAATGGGTTGGGAAGTAATCAAGCAAGTAACAGATATTCAAGAGTTGCTAAGTCGTTATTATACACAGGAGTTAGACGGGCAAGAATTTACTCACTTGCGTAATCAATTACTGCAAAAACTGAGTAATATTTTAGAAAAGTTGCGGCTAAAAGCGCGAACTTTTACAGAGCGCTTGCAGCAGTCAGCGCGAGTAGATATTTACCGTCAACACGCCGACTTATTAATGGCTAATTTGTCAGCATGGCAACCAGGGATGAAAGAAATTATTTTGCTTGATTTTGAAACCAGCGAACCTGTAGCCATTAGTTTAGAACCCGAAAAAAACGCCGTCCAAAATGCCCAAAAGTTATATAAACAAGTCGGAAAGCTTAAACGCGCTCGTGGTGCGGTGGAGCCATTGCTAAACGACGTACAGGCAGAAATTGATTACCTCGAACAGGTAGAAGCGGCAATTTATCAAATAGATAAGTATCAATCGACGGCAGATTTAGAAGCTCTTTATGAAATCCGCGACGAACTAATCGGGCAAAAACTTCTAGAAGGTACGCAATACATTCGTCCGACTTCTAGCGCTGACTCAATGCCAAATTTTCATAGGTTTTTAGCGCCTAGTGGCATTGAAATATTAATTGGACGCAACAATCGCCAAAACGATCGCCTAACTTTTCGATTAGCCAATGATTACGATTTGTGGTTTCACGCTCAAGAAATTCCTGGCGCTCACGTACTATTGCGCTTAGAACCCGGCAAAGTAGCAGAGGAGCGCGATTTACAATTTACTGCTGATTTGGCTGCTTACTACAGCCGTTCGCGTCAAAGTACCAGCGTTCCAGTGGTTTATACTCAACCCAAGCACGTCTATAAACCAAAGGGAGCTAAACCTGGTATTGCTATTTATAAGCAAGAGCGCCTTTTGTGGGGCAATCCTAGTCAAGGGGCAGCATATATTAATCAGGAAATCAGCAGCAATTTAGTATAGTTTTGAGGCAATTTTCCGTTGTGCATCTCTCTAGGAGGGTACTTATGTCAAGATTTCATGAACTTTTCTAAAAAAGTCTGTAGTTCCTGTTACAATATGAAAAGAGATTTCTACTAACTGAAGCTTTGGGATAGTGCAGTTGGGTTTCCTGGAATCAAACGACAATGTAAGCATAAAATCATAGACTAGCTGTGGTAGGCTGGTCTTTTTTAATAATCTAACTGGTTTCGGTGGGAGCGGCGCTACAGCGTTTAAAGGTATGGATCGCAGGAACTTTTTAATCCAAGCAGGAACAATTACGTTGTTGCAGTTGTTAGCAGGCTGTAACGAGCGAGAAAAACAAAGGCTGCAAGTGCAGTTGTTAAAAGGTTCTATCCCTGCTCAGTTATTGGAGCAATTTAAGGCAAGTTTAAAGCAACCTGCCAATCTAGAGTTTACCCCGGTCGAACAATTAGTAGCGGCTTTCGACTTATTAAAGTCTTGGGAGCAACCAAAAGCCGACAAAACCACTAGCCCTTGGCAACTACCAAAAATTCCTTTAATTAATCCCTCAGCGCCAGAAGTTGCAGATTTATTAACTTTGGGGGATTTTTGGCTAACTGATGCGATCGCCCAAAAGTTAATTAGGCCCTTAGAAATTGCCAGCTTACCCCAATGGCAAAAGCTACCCCAACGCTATCAAGAACTTGTAAAACGTAACGCCCAAGGCTTTCTCGATCCCAATGGGCAAATTTGGGCTGCGCCCTATCGTTGGGGTAATACCGTAATTGCCTACAACCGCAAGAAGTTTGAGTCTTTGGGGTGGACACCGACAAATTGGAGCGATCTGTGGCGCAAAGAATTGCAAGGTCAGATTTCTTTACTCAATCAGCCGCGAGAAGTAATTGGTTTAACTTTAAAAAAACTTGGTTACTCTTACAACACCAAAGACTTACAGCAAGTCCCACAATTGCCACAGCAACTAAAAGCTTTACATCAGCAGGTTAAGTTTTATAGTAGCGATCGCTATATGGAGCCGCTAATTTTGGGCGATACTTGGTTAGCAGTAGGGTGGTCTACCGATGTTATTCCCGTTTTGCAACGCTATAAAGAACTTGGGGCGATCGTTCCCCGCTCTGGTAGTGCAATTTGGGCTGATGTTTGGGTTAGTCCCACAAAAAGCAGTTCCAATCAACTTTTAGCCCAGCAATGGATTGATTTTTGTTGGCTCCCTAAAAGTCAAAGACAGATTTCTATATTGAGTAAAGCTGCTTCACCAATAGGGATAGAAATAGACCCGACAGACATTCAAGAGGGATTAAGAAGCCTGTTGTTAGTTGAAGCCGAAACCTTAGCCAAAAGCGAGTTTTTATTGCCGTTACCCCAAGAAACTATGTCACAAATTGAATTGCTGTGGCAAGCAATGAAGCTTTAAGGTATTGTTTTCGAGCCGCGAACGCTGGCTTTACCCAACGCCTCTAGATTAGCCATGCTACACAAACGAGGCTGGACTTTGAAGTTGCAAGTATAGGTAGCTAAAAGCTCTTGTTGATAATTAAATACCCTAACGTTGTAGCCATAATCGCGGGCAACATTGCCAAAATTATTGACAAACTTATACCGCTCTACATAATCTAACAGACTCCAAATCTGCCGATTGACAATTAAGTCTATACGTGCTGTACGGCTACCTTTAGTTGGGTAAGCTAACCAATTATCTAGCAATTTACCGCCAAACTGCTCTTTCGCCCACCAGATGCTAGGAATAGTTAGTTGTTTTTGAGAAATATTGCTTGCCGTAATTACACCATTTTTGTCGGCGGCATTAGGAGCAAGCAAACTTAGCTCCAATCCTTCCTTAGCTGGAGATGGGACAGTAGCAGCCTTTGCTATAGCGAAGGGTAGGGAAGAAAGGATATAAGCCGCCCAAGCGAAACTAATAGCTAGGAATGATAGCGATTTTGCTTTCACCAAAACAAAAAGCCGTGTAATTTAATAATGGGGTAATGTTCCTATACTAACTTAGCAGCCTCGCAGTACAACAAGTTAAAAGCTTCTAGGCTCTTTGGCGGTTACCTTTGAGCGCCTTAGTGGTTTGTCGCCAGAGAATGGTAAATATTGTCCCCGAAACTAAAGCACCCAAAACTGATTTGACGGTATTTTTGAGCAGCAGTTGTTCAGCATTGGCGCGATTGGTTGCTGCTTGGGCTTTTAATTGATTTTGCCCCTCAGCAATTTTTGCTAATAATTGAGTTTTTAACTGAGCGACGTTTTGAGTCGGTACAGCACCCGCTTGGGGATTAAGGCGTGTTAATACACTTTGAATTTGTGCAGGAGTAGTAGCAGTATTGAGTACCCCTTGCAATTGTTGCAACTGATTTGCTTGTTGCGTAACTCTAGTATTGAGTTCTTGAGCGCTTTGGTTGTTGAGTCTCAAACTTGCACTAATTCCTAACGGTACTAATAAGAAAAATAACAATCCCACCAATAAACACGCCCAAGATAAAACCTTAAAGATTTTTAGGCTTTTTTCGCCAGAAAATACCAGCACTGCACCCAATAAAGGTACAGGTACTCGCTCAACCAGACTTCTGACCATTTGAAATTCCCAAGCAGGATTTGTAAATAGTGCTGGGACAAAAATATCAATTATGTCAAATAACGATAAAGCCAATAATGCGTAACCGACGACGCGAAAAAGAGGAGCGAACCACCATTCATTACTATTTGCTTTTGTCACGCAGGCAAAACCTTGTTTTACTAAATTAATCTTGACTATAAATTATTCTTGGGGGTAG
>JACCVJ010000205.1 GCA_013698215.1 Tatlockia sp.
AAAAGTTTTGTAAGCAAGCCATACTTACTCAAGTGATTATTTAGGATAATAAAAAATAAATCGCTATAGACAGTGAGGTTAGAAAATGGAGCCACTACAAAAACAGGTTACAACTTTAAGTCAAAAAGTAGATGCCTTGTATCAAGTCGTAGAGCAACTAAATGGTCAAGTTGCCGATGCTTTGTGAGAATGTCGTTTAACACCAATGCAAGATGGAAATGGCAACCTTTTAGCTACAGAAAATACTAGGCGCTACCCAAGTTTAGGTTACAGCAATCATCAGCCAGCAATGGAACATAAAGATGTTCTTGCCGATAATAGCTCCAAAGACGCGCACAAGTCTGGAGAAAAAGAATTAACACTAGAAATTCAAATCTGCAGGCTGACAGCCCAACTAACCGCCGCTTACAACCGAATTGCTGCTTTAGAAGAACAAATACTTGCTCAAAGAATCCACTAAAAAATATTTGTACCTAACTAGCCAAATATTTACCTACCAAGCTTTCAATAGCTTGGAGCATTTCTACTTGCTGCCACGATTGAGTTAAATTAGCAGCAATACAAGCACCACCCGCACCCATTCCCTCTTTTACAAAGCCTCGTTCGTAAGCTTGGAGTTGTTCGTACTTAGAAAGAGCAAAACTTAGTTGGGTAGCAATTAGCGATACATTAGCTACTTCTGTCGCTAGTTTAACAGTATTTCCCGTCGGATCTTCCGCTACCCAACGGGTTGTTCCCACGACAACTTGCGTCGGTTGCCAAGCTAAATCGAAAGCTTTGACAATAGCTTTAATCAACGCATAAACCGCCAACATTTGCGTCCCGCCAGCGAGTAAAACTCCGCCGGAGCGACTGGCAGAAATTGCCATCCCTGCAACTACAATTTGCATAGGATCGCCTATAGCTGCAACTAATTGTAATGGATCGCTAAACGTATCTTTCCCTAACAATTTTGCCTGTTTTAGTCCGGCTTGTACTACTTCCCATTTTTGAGCATGATTGCAAACTGGGTGACTGCTATTAACTTTTCCTGCTGCTGCAATTCCTAAGCCTGTTAAAACAGCAAGGGCGGTAGTAGTTCCCCCAACAACACATTCACCAATAATTACATAGCCCTGGGGAGTAGTTTTTGCTAACTTTTCACCCCAAATCAAACCTTGCTCTAGGAGGTGTTGCACGGTTTTTAGTTCTAAAGCGCAACCTTGACTCAAACACTTTGCAGAAGTACCGCCCAAATCTATCGTGGGGACAACAGGCGGCTGGGGTAATCCGGCATTAAATAAATAAATGGGAATAGATAAAGCTTCTACCACCGCGCGAGAAATTAGCACTGGGGAAGCGCCAGCATGGAGAGGAGGTAAAGGGTACTGAGGATGCGACGTTACCCCGTTGTACAAAAATTCCGCGTCTGCAAGGCAAGTATACTGACGATCGCTAGGAGTTGCACCCGCCGCCGAAATTCCCGGAATTAAACCCGTGTCTGTAAAGCCCAAAACACACGCAAATACAGGTTTAATTCCTCGATAGCGTTGCAACCACTGCATTCCTTGTTCTAATTGAGTATAAACACGAATCATAAGCAAGAAAAATATGCGTCTTTCTTAATGGCGTTATTCTTCATAATCCATCAAGACTTGTACCCAACGAGGAGGGCGAGGAATAGGATTACCCAAACGGTCAAGCAAAAACCACGCAGCTAAATGTACGGCGAATAAGTAAATAATATTGGTGAGAAATACGATCGCAATAGCACCTGCTTCTACCAAAACTCTGCTCGGTTGCGTGAGCAATCCTGCTTTAAGAAACAGCCATTCGAGTAAGTTTGTGACTTGGGTAATAGAATATACCCAAACATCTTCTCCCGATAAAACTAGCAATAACCATAGTCGGAAAAATGCCCCAAAAACTCCTAGTAAAGTTGCTAAACCAATAGAAACCATCCAGGGGGAGCGGCGTTTCCAAGTTACACCTAGTAGTACGCCCATCAAACCGTAAGGGACAACAAAAACAATACTGCGAGTAGGGCCCATAAGTACCGAAAGCAGCAACCCCGAAACCAACGCCCCCATCCAAGCCGCTCGATGACCCCAACGCAGATAAAGTAAGGCAATAGGTACGGGGAAAAATATTTGCAATAATGGGCCCAAAGGAAAATAGTAATTAATAAAATAAATTAAGCTGGCAGCACTAGCTAAAAAAGCTGTTTCTACCATTTTTAAGGGTGGTGCGGCGCGCAATGGCTCTACAAACTTCTTGGAATCGCTCATGAATTCTATTAAAGACTTTTTCAAGTCTACTTGCTCTAATACAAGGCGCGATCGCCTAACTTACAACCGTAGCCTAGTTACAGCAATTTTTCCGGCAAAGCAAACATCTACGTCTGTCCCCGAAGTGCGATCGCGCTGGGCATATTTCCCCACATAATAATAATCGTCTCCTTCTACGCGGTAATTTACTGGCAATGGTTGGGTAGAGGGCTGACAAAATACCACTTCTGGGTCGGGATCTCCCGGTTCTAAGTGCGGTAAATTTATATTCCAGTAAGTCCCAACTTCTGGGGATCGATTCATCAAGTCAGCTAAAACTTGCTTTGTCCATCTGGCGGCGGTATCCCAATCTACATTTTTTTTACCTTTGAGGTAGTGAGATACAGCAATGCCACTGACCCCATGAAAAGCGGCTTCGCGCACGGCGGCGACCGTACCAGAGATATAAACGTCCGCTCCCATGTTTCCCCCGGCGTTGATGCCCGAAAGTACAAACTTTGCCTCTTGACAGAGGTGAGATAAAGCAATGCGCGTACAATCGGCAGGAGTCCCGGCGATCGCGTATTCTGTAACCGAGCGACGGTGTACATTTATAGCTTTAGTTGTCGTAACTTGGTGTCCACAGCCCGATAAATGGTCTACCGGAGCCGCTACAATGACTTTTTGCCCCTCTACAGCTTTAAGTAGCGCCCGAATCCCTGGCGCATCTATCCCATCATCGTTAGTTAAAATTAAAGTCATATATTACTAGGCTAGGATGTGCATTTTTTAAACTTTTTGGATCAAACGCCTTCCTAGCAATCCTTGGGGGCGAACTACAAGCATAATAAATAATATCGCAAAGGCAACTGCTTCTTTATAGGCTGAGTAGTCGGCGGGTACAAAAGCTTCAATCAATCCGATTAATAATCCCCC
Organism: Tatlockia sp.; assembly: GCA_013698215.1. Classification (GTDB taxonomy): domain Bacteria; phylum Cyanobacteriota; class Cyanobacteriia; order Cyanobacteriales; family Chroococcidiopsidaceae; genus Aliterella. The sequence goes on from JACCVJ010000205.1 coordinate 3,183, forward strand.
TAATACCGCGCCGGGAACGCTCCCCAGCCCACCTAGTACAATTACAGCCAAACCTTTTAAGCCGAAATTAATGCCAAAAAAGGGGCCAGAAATACTCACACTAGAAGCCACTAACGTACCTGCTAATCCCGCTAAAAAGCTGCTCATAAAAAAAGTAACCACGATGAAAAAGTCGCTGTTAATCCCTAGTAAACTTGCGGTAGTTGCGTCTTCTGCGATCGCACTCATTGCTTTTCCGTGTTTTGTATAGTTAATAAAGTAGGTAAGCAAAAGTAAAACTACAACAGACACCCCAAAAATTACTACTTGAACAGTACGAATTGGAATCGGGGTTGTATTGCTTCCAAAATTAATTGCTGGCGGTAAGTTGCCGTAAGTATTGGCGGGAAAAGTGTAGCTTTCGGCTCCGACTAAATACTGAATTAAGTTGACAATTACTACCGCCACTCCCAAACTAGAAACCACTGTTAATAAAGGTTCTGAACCTTTTTTTCTCAACGGGCGAAAAGCCAAGTATTCGATAGCAACTCCGACAAATCCAGCGAGTATACTACCAATAATTAATGCGAATGTAAAAGGTAATTGGATCGGTAAAACCGCATTTGCCAGCAAACCACTAAAGCCGAAAGCATTACCCATCAAAGCATAAGTAAAGTAAGCCCCCAAGGTAAATACTGCCCCGTGAGCAAAATTAATAATTCCTAAAATAGAAA
>JACCVJ010000207.1 GCA_013698215.1 Tatlockia sp.
TTTGCCCCAAAGGCGATTTCTGCTACAGGAATTGGACGCTTAAATATTGGCAATGGTACAGTTACAGCCGCAAACATCAGGCTAAATAAAGGTAACTGGCAAGCAGTAGTGAACCCCCAAAACGTGCGACTAGGTAGTTTAGTCGCTGTACCGCCACAGTTTAAACAAGGCAGATTGATGGGTATATTTAATGCTTCTGGGACTACCGAATCTTTTGCCCCAAATGCGATTTCTGCTACGGGAATTGGACGCTTAAAGGTTGCTGATGGAACGGTTACAGCTACCAATATCCAGCTAAATAGAGGTAATTGGCAAGCCCTTGTTCAAGCTCAAGAAGTGCAATTACAACAAATAGTTCCTACTAATGTACCACCGCAGTTTAGAGGGAGAGCAAGCGGGGTATTTCAGGCTTCGGGAACTACCGAATCATTTGAACTAAATGCAATTTCTGCCACCGGGAGAGGACAATTAAATGCTGCTAGTGGTAGGATTGTGGCGACAGATATTCAGCTAAATAAAGGCAATTTTCAAGCGCTTGTCAACCCCAACCAACTCCAACTAAGTCAATTTTCCCCAGATTTACGCGGCAACTTAGACGGTCAATTGCAGGTAAATGGAAATGTTGCAGCTTTCAATTTGGCAGGAGTTCGCGCCAACGGACAAGTAATATTGTCTCAAGGAGTGTCTTTAGTAACGCAACCGCTAACGGCAGAAATCAAATGGGATGGCAGAAAAGTTACCGTCTTAAAAGCTACCTCTGCTGACACTATTGCTAGTGGAGTAATTTTTGTCAATCCGCAAATTCCCGCTATTGAATCATTAAACTTGCAAGTCCAGGCAAAAAACTACGCCTTACAAGACTTACCTTTTAGCCTTCCCAATGCCGTAAGTTTGGCAGGAAAGGGAGATTTTGCCGGGAGAATTAGCGGTACTTTACCAACTCCCAATGTAGTAGGGGCGGTGCGGCTGCGCGACTTGGTAGTAAATAAGCTGGCTTTTGAAAGAGTTTTAACCGGAAACGTGCAAGTTACAACGAGTAGCGGCGTGGAGTTAGATGTTAAAGGAAATAACGATCGCATTGCTCTAAATTTAGACCCTAATTATCTCCCTAATTCTTTTACCGTACAACGCGATCGCGCGATCGCTAGTGGTGAAACTAGCGGCGAAAATCTGTTAGTAAAGGTCGAAAACTTCCCCTTATTGGCGCTTTCCTTGCGTTTGCCTAATACTGCTTTGGGTTCGCAACCTATCGGTGGCTTGCTAACGGGAGATTTTACCGTTAATAAACAAACAATTGCCGTCGCTGGCGATGTAGCGATTTCTCAACCTGTTTTAGGTCGGCTTAAAGGCGAAGAATTTACCGGACAATTTACCTACAATAAGGGCGCTGTAAGTTTAACCGATGCCCGATTTAAAATTGGTGAAAGTATCTATGCAGCCACCGGGAGCTTTGCCCCCAATGGTTCGGGCGCGCCTCAAATCAAAGGACAACTAAAAGTTACAAACGGAAAAGTCACTGATGCGATCGCTGCTTTTCAACTAATAAGTTTACAAAATTCTGATGGTGTATTGCCAACCACAAGAGGCGCAAATAGTCTTAGGGCTTTACCCGTAGGCTTACCCAGTGCGACTTTGCTTGCTCAATTGCGCCGCTACTCGGAAATTAATATGTTGCTTCAGATACAGCAACAAGAGCGTCGTAGCAATTCGCCTCAAATACCCAAGCTTGAAGATTTAGAGGGAATTTTTAACGCTGATATTGCAGTTAATGGCACTGTACCCAACGGTCTATCAGTCAAGTTTGACATTGACGGCACAGACTGGAAACTAGGCAACTACTACACTGCAAATCAAGTCAAAGCAGAAGGTAGCTTGAATGGCGGTGTTTTAACTTTTGCACCTTTGCGTCTGCAATCGGCACAATCATTAGTAGCATTTAGCGGTCAAATTGGCGGTACAAGGCAAGTGGGACAATTGCAAATCAACAATTTTCCCATTGAGACGCTCAATAGTTTTGTGAGATTGCCTGTAGATATCACAGGAAACCTCAACGCTCAAGCAACTTTAACAGGACAACTTTCTAATCCTCAAGTAATCGGCAAACTTAGTTTAGCAAACGGCACTTTAAACCAAAAAGAAATTAATAACGCAACTTCCAGCTTTAGTTATGACAATGCCCGGTTAAACTTCGATAGCACGATTAAAGTTGATAGCCCCCAACCTGTAACCATTAGTGGTAACGTCCCCCTAGCCTTGCCTTTTGTGACAGTCAAACCTAATAGCGATCGCATTACTCTCGACATTAACGTTCAAGATGAAGGTTTGGCATTACTCAATTTATTTACTAATCAAGTAGCTTGGCAAAATGGTCAAGGCAAAGTGCAACTCCAAGTCCGGGGAACACTCAAGCAACCAGTAGCTACAGGTGTTGCTACAATCAACAACGCGACAATTACCGCCCAAGCTTTACCGGAACCTTTGACCAATGTAAGGGGGACTGTAGACTTTGATTTTGACCGCTTACAAGTTGACAATCTCCAAGGCAATTTTTCTCAAGGTCAAGTAGTAGTTAAAGGTGTTCTTCCTATCTTTAAAAGTTTGCCACCTAATGACCCCGATTTAGCTAATCCCCTAACTTTTAACTTAGACCAATTATTACTCAATCTCAAAGGATTGTACCGGGGGGGCGCAAGTGGAAATGTAGTCGTTTCTGGCGCTGCCAACAGTCCTGTAATTGGCGGTGAAGTGCTGTTAGCCGATGGTCAAGTCTTACTGGGTGAAAATCAAGATGCGGCGGCAACTTCTAGCCGTCAACAAATAGCTAATTCTTTACGTCCGTCTACGGTTAGTCCCGTTTCTACTTCTCCAGCATTTAACAATTTGCTACTGACTTTGGGCGATAATATTGCGATCGCTCGTCAGCCAATTTTACAATTTCAAGCAGGCGGTACGCTTACTATCAACGGCTCTTTAGATGATATCCGTCCCCAAGGTAATATTCGCTTGCGTAGTGGGGGGGTCAATTTATTTACGACTCAATTTGTCCTCGCTCGTGGCTACGAAAATCAAGCAACGTTTATTCCCGATCGCGGATTAGACCCCGATCTTGATGTTCGATTGGTGGCTAGAGTTCCCGAAGTTACCGCTTCAAGCCGAGTTCCATCATCCCCTATCTCCTCAGAAATTAGTGAAGCTCTGGCTACCGATCTTGGATCTCTGCGTACTGTGCGCGTTCAAGCTAGAGTGCTTGGCCCCGCTAGTCAACTCTTTGACAATCTAGAATTAACCAGCGATCCTAGCCGTAGCCAAAACGAAATTGTTTCCCTAATTGGTGGTGGCTTTGTCGATACTCTTGGACGGGGTGACAGTACATTAGGTTTAGCCAATTTAGCAGGTTCAGCCATCTTAGGCAATTTTCAAGGCACGTTCAGCCGCATTGGTAATGCTTTTGGTTTAGACGAATTGCGTCTATTCCCGACAGTCACGACTTCTGAAGAATCGCGCAATTCAACCTTGGGATTGGCAGCCGAAGGTAATATCGATCTTTCGCGCAATCTTTCGGTTTCGGTGCTAAAAATACTCACTACTAACGATCCTACCCAATTTGGTTTAAGTTATCGATTGAGCGATCGCGTCCGCATCCGGGCTTCATCCAATTTAAATGCCGAAAGTTTGGCAATATTTGAGTACCAAAACAGCTT
>JACCVJ010000212.1 GCA_013698215.1 Tatlockia sp.
ACGAAGTTTAAGATAGTTCACGAACGTTAACCCTTGACGGTCTTCCCCTTGCTTGCTCTACCAATTTAGGCTATCAGTAGGTAAGCTTTCGTACCTTGCATTCCACTGATTTCATTACTTACTGTCAGTGTAGGTGGGGTCAGTGACCCTTTTACGTGGGGACAGAGAGAAGGAAATCTCTGGAGAGGACAGCCTCTCAGTCTCATAGCGCGGATGCGCCTAATACACAACTTTCACGTCGCACGCCCCTAGTGACAGCTTCGCGCTTATTTACCCCTAGTTCAAGCTTTTTTAAACGATCAAAATGATGAGTATAGGGCTACATTGTCGCACCCGTTGGTAGACCAGGACGGGCGGCTTCCTTAGCTCGTTTTCTCGACGATATCCAAAAGCGCGATCGCTTTGTCGTCGAACTGGCATCAGCATCACAAACAATTACTTTAATTCAATCGCTTGTTGCAACCTTGACTTGTCTTGTCCAAGCTGATGCAGAATTAACCAAGATTGCATTAAATCGGGTCCGTGCATAGCTCCTGTTAATGCCGCTCTTAAACTCCGCATTACCAAACCTTTTTTAACATTTTTCTCTTTGACTACTTGTTTAATCATCTCTTGGGTAGCTGCTTCATTAAATTCTGCGGTACTATCCAAAGCGTCAACAATGCCTTGTAAAACGGTACTGGCTCCCTCTTGCTGCAAGGCACTCGCCGCTTCAGAGCTATATTCCAGCGATTTAACAAAAAATAGCTTAGTCATGTCTACAGCATCGGGGAGGCGAGTTAGACTAGCACCAATTAAACTTGTAACTTGTTCAAGCCAAGGGCGATCGCTAACAACATCAAATTCGTACCCAGCTTTTTGCCAGTAAGGAATCAACAAGTCCGTCAGCTTGCTTACAGGCATACTATGCAAGTATTGACTATTGAGCCAATCTAGTTTGTCCCAGTCAAATTTTGCCCCAGCTTTATTAACTCGCTCAAACCCAAATTGCTGCGCGGCGGTTGCTAGGTCAAATATTTCTTGAGTCGAATCTGGAGGCGACCAACCGAGCAATGTCATGTAGTTTACCAATGCTTCGGGGACAAAGCCCATTTCTTTGAAGTCAAAAATCGAAGTGACACCATCGCGCTTAGACAGCTTTTTGCCTTCTATGTTCAAAATCAAAGGTGTGTGGGCAAATTGGGGAATTTTTGCATCCATTGCTTCGTACAACAATATTTGTTTAGCCGTATTCGCAATATGATCCTCTCCCCGAATCACATGACTAATTTGCATATCAATGTCATCAATAACCACTGCAAAGTTATACAAAGCTTGCCCAATCTCATTTTCGGCAGCACGAGCAATCACCATATCGCCCCCCAAATCGCTACCGCGCCAACTCATTTGTCCGCGTACCATATCATTCCAAACAATTTCGCGCTGATCTTCTATTTTGAAACGTATTACCGGGTGACGACCTTGGGCGACAAAAGCCGCTTGTTGCTCGGTGGTTAAGTTACGATGGCGATTGTCATAGCGGGGTGCTTCGTTTCTAGCTTTTTGCTGTTCCCGCATTTCTCCTAATTCTGCTTCGCTGGTATAGCAGTAGTAAGCCAATCCTTTATCTAGTAGGGTTTTAACCCCTGTTTTGTACATTTCTAGGCGCTTTGACTGGTAAAAAGGGCCACTATCCCAAGTTAGTCCTAGCCATTGCAAGCCATCAAATATATTTTGGGTATATTCATCACGCGATCGCTCGACATCTGTATCCTCAATCCGCAAAATAAACGTACCGCCCTGATTACGAGCGTATAACCAATTAAATACAGCAGTTCTCGCCGTGCCAATGTGTAGGTTTCCGGTAGGACTTGGAGCAATGCGGACGCGAACAGTCATAGATTAAGGTTAAATCAACAAATATAATTTTGTTTTATTCTAAACCGGAACGGTAAGAACTAATGAGTAACCCTCCACGACACCAAACAACGAGCTATTCTCATATTTCGCTAATATTAACGCCTAGAGAGGTATAAGCAATGAGGACTCTATACTTTTTAGTCCCTGGTACGGGTGCTAAATTTGCCTGTGGTGGTTTGTGGGCGGAGTTAAAAACCTTTAATCTTGCTAAACTTGTCTGTAATGCAGAAGTTGTTACTTATCGTCAACGAGAAAAAGATACTTTATTTATTGATGAAGTCCTGCAAAATAAAGATTTAGACCAGGGGATTTTTGTAATTAGCTGGGGTTTTGATATTGCTAAACTTGTTGCCAAGTTAAAGTCGTACAATGTCGTTTATCATGCCCACAGCGCAGGTTATAAGTTTAATTTGCCTGCAAATATGCCGATTATTACCGTTAGCCGCAATACTATGGGTTATTGGGGGCAAAAGTCGCCAAACTCGCTAATTTACTACTTACCTAATCAAATTAGTGCAGAATTTAGCAATTTTTCCCTCGAACGCGATCTTGATGTTTTGGTACAAAAACGCAAGTCTTCGGAATATTTAATGCAACAATTAATACCAGCCCTGCAAAAAAAATGTAATGTATATGTAGTTGATTCCTACGTGGAAGATTTGGCAAAGTTATTTAATCGCGCCAAAGTTTATCTTTACGATTCTGCCGAATATTGGGCATTGCAAGGAGTTAGTGAAGGCTTTGGACTGCAACCATTGGAAGCAATGGCGTGTGGATGTCAGGTTTTTTCGAGTATTAATCATGGATTGTCTGATTACTTAGATCCGGGTTTTAATTGCTACAAAATTGCTGGGTACTCCCAACAATACGATGTGCAACGTATATTAAAAGTAATAGAAAGTCCTTTAGCATTTAATTTGCCAGAATATATTTTAAATGAGTATCGAGTAAAAAATATTACTCAACGCCTGCAAATAATTCTCCAAGATATCAATAACTTTTTTGACAGCAAAAATTCTTACAGCGCTGATATTAAAGACTTGACAAGAATTCAAACTACTAAGTTATTTGCCCAAAGTACACTCAATAAGCTGAAAAAAAAATTATCTAAGTAAATATGGGCAATATGACAAGACTCCGTTCGCGCCTTGCTCACACTCTTAAAAAACCTCGTAAAGATTATTTTAACGAGCAACCCGGTAGTATACCTGGAACTTTGAATATTGCCGCCGATGCGTCACCATCACAAATTGAGTTAATCGATTACAAAGGTATAAACTATATTCACGAGCAAATAGCTTTGCCAGAAGATTTGATTCCGTACCTTGACAACGAATCTGTTTCGTGGGTAAATGTCCAAGGTTTGGGTAGTGAAGATATTTTGCAAAGGATTGGGACAATATTTGCTCTGCATCCACTGGTTTTGGAAGATATTGTTAATGTACCTCAACGCCCAAAAGTACAAGATTACGACGATCAGTTGGTGATTATTACTCAAATGGTATTGCCTTTAACTAATAATGCGGGCTTTCATCAAGAACAAGTAAGCTTTGTTTTGGGAAAACATTATCTACTGACAGTGCAAGAAGAAGCACAGTACGATTGCTTTAACCAAGTGCGATCGCGCATTTGCAATGATAAAGGCGCACTCCGTAAGCATGGAGCCGATTACTTAGCTTACACCCTCATCGATGCGATCATTGATGGTTTTTTCCCAGTATTAGAAGCTTATGGCGAGCTAATTGAGGAATTAGAAGAAGAAGTAGTAGCAAATCCTACCCGCAAGACTCTAGAAAAAATTTATCGCATCCGCCGAGAATTATTATCGTTGCGTCGGGCAATCTGGCCGCAGCGAGACGCTATTAATGCTTTAATTCGAGATGATAGCGACTTAATTAGCGACCATGTGCGCGTTTATCTGCGCGACTGTTACGATCATGCGGTTCAAGTTATGGATATGGTAGAAACTTACCGGGAGTTGACTTCCGGCTTGATGGATGTGTATTTATCTGCCGTTGGTAATAAAATGAACGAAATTATGAAGCTGCTAACAGTAATTTCCTCAATATTTATTCCCTTAACTTTTATTGCCGGAATTTATGGCATGAATTTTAACACCGAAAAATCGCCCTGGAATATGCCAGAATTAAATTGGTACTTGGGTTATCCAGGTTGTCTAGCCTTAATGGCAATAATTGGTGGTGGTATGGTGGTTTTCTTCTGGCGGCGTGGCTGGTTTGAGAATTTTTCGACAATTCAAGACGACTACAATAGTGACAACCCAGCACAGGAACTAAGGCAAAATCACCCCAATCGTTCTAAAAAAATCCGGCGCTAAAACTAAACTTAGCAGCAGCAATCAGGCTCTAGACTCTGAAAATAGTTATACCTGTCGAACGTGATGATTTTAGAGATATATTGTTAAAATTGGTAACAAAGCTGAAAAGTTAGGGCATTGTAACTGTTATGGGTCGTATTGGGGTATT
>JACCVJ010000237.1 GCA_013698215.1 Tatlockia sp.
CCAGCCCACTTCAACGAGCGATACTGGCGGCGTTTTTCTATTTTGCCAAATACCTGTTGAATTGTTTGCTCTACGCTTTGAGATGCGGGGGGTACGGGTAGAGTTTGAAAATTTTGGCGCAGTGCCAATAACCGCGCGTATAGCTTCTGGGTTTCGGCATCATTGTTTAAACGTTCTTCTACTTGTCGCTTTTCCGTCGAAGTGACTTCACCGTCTAGGTAGGCACTTAGTAGCTCGAAGAAGTCGCGCTTCTGTGTGTTCATATCATTTATCAATTATTTTTATTACCGGGATTAAAGGCGGACAAGTTACTTAGCAGTTATTCAAATCAACCAAGGGATTTTTAAATTCAAGGTCTATTTTAACATTTTTGCCAAGTTACATAAAAAGTTATTTGGGAGTTTTAACCATCTAAATAGCTTTGCAGTTGAGATTGAAGTCTAGTTCTGGCTCTAGCTATTCTTGACTTGACGGTTCCTAAAGAGACTTTGGTAATTTCGGCAATATCTTCGTACGCCAAACCTTCAATTTCTCTTAAAACTATAGTTGTGCGAAAGACTTCGGGCAAGTCAGAAATCGCCTCCTGTAATTGTTCATAAAATTCTTGCGTTGTTAACTCCTCCTCTGGAGAGGGATTTTCGCCAGCAATTTCCCAGTTCATTTCCCCATCTTCCATAAAACGGGGAGCATCTAAAGACAGAGGACTTGCCACTCGTTTGCGCTTGCGTAACTCGTCGTAAAACAAGTTGGTAGCAATGCGGCTCAACCAGCCACGAAACTTGACTGGTTCTTGTAAACGTTTGATATTGCGATACACTCGAATCCAAACTTCTTGAGTCAAATCCGCGCGATCTTGCCAATCAGGAGCTAGGTGATATAACACCCGTTCCACGTGAGATTGATAGCGCCGCAGTAACTCAGAAAAAGCAGCACGATCTGGGCTGCGTTCAGATTGACAACGCAAAATTAAATCGTAGTTTGACAATTTATCTATTTGCACTGGTGCTTGAGGAGACTTTGCCTCAACTGATGACCAGGGTACAGAAATAGCTAGACTCATACACGCCAATAAGAAACATCCCACTTTATTAGACAAGGCTACTAATAGTAAGTTCCCGATTTGAGTGTACTTGCCCTTGGCTCTATTGACGGCGATGGGAGACAGCCCGTACTGTTACCAATTGCTGCCTATAGGCTCAAGCCATTTGTTCCTGGTGGTAATGTTTTCTACTGGGCGCGAACTTGTAGTATCTTTGTGATGATTTGCTAAACGAACGATTATAAGCAAGTTTAAGTACAACGTTATTATCAAGACTAAAAATAGGTTTTTTTATCGCGCACCTTGCCTCCTGCACCTACGATTAATTGCTTTTTTACCGCCATAATAGCTATAAAAAAGCAACCACTGCGTTCTTAATTTGAGTTTGCCGGGTTTCTGCTAAAAACCCCTGAGCAAGCAAACAAATCTTTATATTATAGAGGTAGAAGCATCAAAGGGATTTACTCTGGTGCTTGCTCAAAGGAGGGAGCGTAAGCTTGAAGTAGGGCGCTGACTTGTTTTAAAACTTCTTCCCCCGAATTTTTGCCTAAAGCTTGCCTTTCAGGGAAAAAGTCAGGACGATCTAAGCTGTGGGCGATCGCTTCGTTTACTTGTTGAATAATCAATTGTTCCAATTCTTCCTTAGCTCGTTGACGTTGATAATTGCCACCTTCTTCCGTGGTGGCATACAGTGGGGGCAGGCGGTTTAGAGCATAGGCTGCAATATCTCCAACATCGAGATTGCGATCGCTCGTAACTTCTATTTCTGCCACTCTAGCCAAGGCTTCAGTCAGTACCAATTCTTCCATGACATTGATAAACTGCTTGCGTTGTACTGCTACTACTTCCCCAGTTAACAGCGACCCCATCAGCTGGTCTAGCCCCATATACTCAGCAGCAGATAGCTCTGAAGCCGCATCGCAAATAGACCCCACCTCCGCTTCCATTGCTGGTGTAAGATAACCAGTTTGAAGGGCTTGTTCAACTATTTTTTCAATACCCATAACGTCTCTAAACTCTATGGCACTTGCTGGTGATTTCTGCATTACTCAATAATTTTGCCTTACTATTACAGAAAAGTTGCAAAATAAAGCTAATTAAATTTGCGATCGCGCCAAGGAGTAGGATCGACCGATTCTCCTTGTACGTATAATCCCCAATGTAAATGTGGCCCTGTTACGGCTCCTGTGGAACCTACAGCGCCAATTACTTGACCTGCTTTAACAACATCTCCTTCTTGGACATTAAGACGACTGAGGTGCAAGTAAGTTGTAATTACCCCTTGCCCGTGATCGATGCCAATGATATTACCGTGGACGCGAAAACCTTGGGAAACTCTGCCAACTAAAGCAATGCGCCCATCGGCGGGTGCGATAACTGGAGAGCCTATGGCTCCGGCATAATCTACGCCACGATGATAGTAATCTTGAGCGAATTTACCATTATAGTAGCGACGTACTCCGTAAATAGTAGAGATTCTGCCTTTATTAGGCTTAAGAAAAGCTCCATTCCAGAATTTTTGTGGGGTTTTCAGCGCTTTAAGCTCGGCTACGCGGTTTAGCTCGTATTGGGTAGCTTCAAGCCCAGCTTTTCCTGGGGATAGTCTAATTCGTTGGACGGGAAATTTGCGATCGCCTACAAGCACCGACGTTTGTTTAGTTTCGGCTCCAGCATCTATCTGCAACCGCCTTGTACCAGGCTTTTGCAGGGGGGTTGTCGGTAAAAAGGTACGGTATTTATTCGCGGCGATGGCAAAGGTTGGGTAAGTTTTTTCGTTAACAGTTACCGATGGGGGGCTAGAGGCGGTGGGATTGTCTGGAGTTATTACTACTGTTAAAGTATCTCCTAATCGCGGTTTGGCTGGGCTAACTTGCACTTGCAGCGCTTTTACCGAAGTTGTCAAAATTGTTGAAATAGCGACAGCTATTGTCAGTACCAGACTATTTTTGAAGTAGTTAGTGCTACTTTTACTCATAAGTTGCAGTGCCTTTAAGCTGAGAATTTTTAACAATTAAGTTTTGCTCTTGAATCAGATTACTTTTTGTCTAGCTTCTTTGGCAAGCTAGTGTTGAGCTTTTACTATTTTTTGCGCTTCGAGGCAACGGAGATAACCCAATAAATGGCAACGTTTTACCCGTTAACAACGGACGGATTTTTGATTTTAAGGTTTGATTTTAATAAATATAATCTATTGCCTGACATCGCTAATAAAATTTTGTATGCTGGAGACTTGATAGCAAAAATACTACAAACAATTTTAAGTAATTTTACGCAAGTATGAAACGAATTCTATCTTTACGTTTAGAATTAATTTTGCTAACTGGAATACTAGGATTAATTGGAACTGCTTGTAATAGCTTTGATGCAGCTAAATTGCCCAAAAAGCAAAATCCTCAAGTAGCAATTGAACCTTTCGCAATCCCACAAACAGCAAAATTGCCGCCGCCACAAGTAGTTGAACTTGATCGCTTTGAAAGTGCTTTAGATAAGGCTTATGGGGCTTTAACTATTACTCAATCTGCCCAAGGTGCGGAAGATTGGCGCTTAATAGCAGCCCAATGGAGCGAAGCGATCGCCTTAATGAAAACTGTACCAGCCCGCAGTCCTTACAAAGTAATCGCCCAAAAAAAAATTATCCAGTACCAGCAAAATCTTAAGTACGCCCAGCAACAAGTAATTCGCCCCATTCCACCGCGTCCGGCTCCTGTAGGCGCGATTATACCCACAGCATCTATTGTGCGTACCCCCGTACAACCGCCACCAATACTTGCCCCCACAAGTTCGGGAGTGTTTCAAGCAGCGATCAAAACCCGTCATGGGGGAACTCCTGTAGTGGAAGTGACTTTCAATGGCAGTACGCAATTTGAAATGATTGTCGATACGGGGGCTAGTGGTACCGTAATTACTCAACAAATGGCTGCGGTTTTGGGAGTTGTACCGATAGGTAAAGCTACAGCAAATACTGCCAGCGATCGCAATGTAGAATTCTCTATTGGCAACGTTAATTCTATAGAAGTGGGCGGTGCAGTAGTTAACAATGTCCCTGTAGCGATCGCTCCTACGGCAAACTTAGACTTGGGACTATTAGGGCAAGACTTTTTTAGCAATTATGATGTCACAATTAAACGCGATGTTGTAGAGTTTCGCCCCCGTTAGCCTGTAGATTCTTCTTTACCCAAAATTAACCAATACTTACTTATTTGTTAATTTAGCAACTGATAACCTGAATTAAATCTGCTTTAGACAAGCTAAGGCTTAACGCCGAAGGTTTTTAGGGATTAAAAATGGGTAAATATTTAAATAATTGGTGGGTAATTTGTGGGATTGCTGTATTTTTACCATTTAATTGTTCAGCTTTTGCTGAGACAAAGTTTGTAAATATCACTCTAAAGGTAGAGTCAAATCAAAAGTTTAACACGTTGATGCAGCAAGCCGAATCAATAGCTATTAATTTGATTGACAAAGAATTTAATCAAGTATCAAAAATTACAGAAGTTGGAATTATTGTTAGTGGCGATCGCAACGGGCAAGAAGTACCAATACTTTCCTCTAGAGTCTCCCGCACTGATTGGCAAGCTCAACCTAGAATCGAATCTTGGACTAAGTATTTTACTACAGCCGAAATTTTATTAGGTTTTAATTTGCCTCAAAAAACTAAACCTAATTTAACTAGATTATCAGTAAATTTTAGTTCCAAACAGAGCGATCCTGGTTTTCGGGATGACTGAAAATTTAGTTAGTTTTGGGCGATTTTAGAGCAGGTTTACTAGCAACTTTAATTAAACCAAAGTCTTCAGGAAAAAATTTGTTTTAGTGTTAACCAAAAGATTAACTCATTTTAATCTCGTAAGAGTATGGTATCAAAGACAACAAACTTATTGTTGGCAAAAAGCATTTTTTAACTACGGCGATTTTAAGGAATAAAGGGGTCTGATGTCTAAGCTTACTCGAAGACAGCTACTTGTGTTTTTTGGTGCAAGTGCTGGTAGTGCAGCGCTTACGCCGATTTTGGGCGAAAAATTATTTGATAGCACGGTTCAAGCTGCGGAAACATTAAAATTTACTCCTGTACGTTTGCCCCATCCTTTGCCTATTTATCAACAGCAAAATAGCTACTATGCTACAGGTGTAGAACGCGGAAATGTTCTAAATGCGGCGACCGATACAAGGTTAAGTACCTACACAATTATTGATGATGTGGTAGTACCACCAGAGTACGAGCGTTACGTTATTGTTAGTTGGGGCGATCGCGTATTTCCCAATAAAGACGAATATTTTGGTTACAACTGTGACTACACAGGCTTTGTGCCGATTAATGGCGATAACGATGGCTATTTGTGGGTAAATCACGAATATGTTTCTTATCCCATTAGCGCCTTAGCACCAGAATCGCCTACCGACTTGACCGGATTTCCTGAATCCTTTACCTCTGTTATCGGTTATACCCCCACGACCAAAGATCGCACGCTTTTAGGCGAATTTTTGTACAACATGGGTGGCTCGATTTTACGAATTTCTAGAAGAATTCGCGGCGGGCGCTTTAATGTAGTTAGCGATGCCAAAAACCGACGCATTCACACCCTTTCTGGCTTAGGAATCAATAGCGGACGGACGGATGCTTACAAAGCCGTTACTGCTTGGGGATCTAAAAGTTACCAGCAAGGCGACCAAAATTATTTAATTGGTACAGGCCCGGCGGCGGCGGAAGTATTTAATATTAGTAGCGATGGTTTGGGTAATAAAATTATCGGTACAGGACACAATTGTTCTGGCGGGACAACTCCTTGGGGAACAATTATGTCTGGCGAAGAAAATTTCCAAGCAAGTACAGCCTTCTTTGTAGGAGTGCAAGAAGGAGTCAAACGCGATGGGACTCAAACTGGGTACATTGCTGGCACTACTGGGGCAGAGTTTGGCATGGTAGGAGAAAAATACGGCTGGATGGTAGAAATCGATCCTAATGACCTCAATTACCGCCCCCGCAAACATACAGCTTTGGGTCGCTTCCGCCACGAAAACATTACCATGCGCGTCGAGCGAGGTAAAAAATTAGTAGCTTATATGGGTGACGATCGCCGGGGAGGTCATACTTATAAATATGTGAGCGATCGCAAAGTAACTAACCCCACAAGTAAAGATAACAGTGCTTTATTTGAGTCTGGGACTCTCTACGCTGCTCGTTATCAGCCTGATGGTACAGGGCGATGGATTCCGCTTCAACTAGACACCAAAACTAGCCCCAATCGTCCCTCCGATATTGCAGCTACAGAAATTGCTCAGTTGGGTAAAGCGAGTAATAATGGACTTGTTCGCTTACCCCGGCGCAATGGCGTAGCAGGGCAAACTACTGATGGTGGTTCTTTATCTGTTACTATCAACGCCGTTGTAAATTCTAGCGGTGTAGCTACTTCCTTTGGCGAAGCGGAAGCGCTCCCAGATTACCGTAACAAGCGGCTATCAGACTTTTATTCAACTCAAGGTGCGGTGGTTTGTGACGCTTTCTTGGCAGCTAATTTGGTGGGAGCAACTCCAACGGCGCGTCCTGAAGACTTAGAAGTGCATCCCCGTACTAAAGAAGTATTCATCGCTTATACCGACGGCGCAGCCGGGAGCGATGGCTATCCTGATTCCAAGATTTTTGTTGTGTCTAAATACACTAGCGATATCAATGATGCTCAACCATCGGGGGAACTATTTAAAATTACTGAAAATAGTGCTGATGGTACGGGTTTATTTTTCCGTTGGACACGATTTGCCAAAGGTGGAGAAGCAGGGGCGGAAATTGGCTCTGGTTTTGCGAATGTAGATAACTTGGTATTTGACAACAAGGAAAATGTCTGGGGTGTAACAGATATGTCTACTAGCTCTCACAATGG
>JACCVJ010000274.1 GCA_013698215.1 Tatlockia sp.
TTAAATGTTTGGCGGCGGCTGTCATGACAATTTTGCCGATGGCGGTACTACCTGTAAAAAAGATGCGATCCCATTTTTGAGCCAATAGCTGCTGACTTATTTCTTTATCGCCTTCTACTAAGGCTATATAAGATTCGTCAAAATATTGTTCAATAATCTTTGCTAGTAGTTTAAACGTGTGGGGCGCATTTTCTGACGGTTTCACTACTACGCAATTGCCTGCTGCGATCGCACCTACTAAGGGCGATATTATTAGTTGCAGGGGATAATTCCACGCGCCAATTATTAACACTACTCCCAAAGGTTCGGCGCAAATACTGCCGTAACTTGGAAATTGCTCTAAGGAAACTGAGACTTTTTTGGGCTTAGTCCATGATTTAATCCTTTTTAGGGCATAGTCGATTTCTTTTGTAACTATAAGCTCGGTAAGATACGCCTCAAACTGGGGCTTATTTAAGTCGGCTTTTAAAGCTTGAGTAATTGTTTCAAAGTTCTCGGCGATCGCGCTCTTTAACTTTTTGAGTTGGGCAATCCTAAAATCTATTTCTTTTGTTTTGCCACTGTCGAAATACTCGCGTTGCTTTGAAATAATTTGAGTAATCGCTGTTTGAGCAAGCATTTTGAGATGAAAATTTTATTAATTTATTTTACGAAAACCCTTGCAATGTCTTGACTTTTTTGATACTATATTTATGATGGAAGACTTGACTAAAATATTATTTTTATCACCACTCCCATTATAACACTTTAACAAAAATACTTCTATTTGTCTACCCAAAACCCCCTAATAAAATCTTTTTTTATAAAAGAATAAAAAATACTTATTTCAAGTTACTAAGCAGGGAGATAAACAATAAATATACTACCTTTGCCTAGTTCTGAACTGAGTTGAATTGTACCTTGATGGGCTTCAACAATGCGTCGAGACAGGTATAAACCTAATCCACTGCCCGATCGTTTGTGACTGCCTTGGCGAAAGCGCTCAAACATAGTTGCTTGTTCGTCTTTAGCAATACCTACGCCTGTATCTTCAATTTCAATGGCAACGTAAGCTGTAGCTTGCTGTTTGGGGGGAAGATTTTTCGGCTCAATGGTCGGATTGAAACGAATAGTGATAGCACCTGTATCGGTAAACTTGATAGCATTGCCGACCAAATTAGTAAATAAGCGATGAAGTTCTAAGCGATCGCCCATAACTTTGTTAACCTGTGTTTGTTGGTTAAATTCGGCACTTATGGCTAATTTTTTCTCCGCAGCGAGGGGGGTTAGTTCATTAATAACTTCTTGCAGCAACGCACGTAAATCGATAGGGAAAAAGCTAAGAGTTTTGCGCCCAGCTTCAAAGCGGTAAACTTCAAGTAAAGTATTAACCATTTGCAAAAGGTTTTGATTGCTCCTTTGCATAGTAGCGATTGCTTCTAACATGGTTGGCGAAAGCTCTCCCAAAGCACCTTGCTGAAATAGCATCAACATCCGATCGGCGGCTACTAAGGGAGTACGCAAGTCGTGAGTAAGACGAGAGACATAATCTTCTCTTTGGCGAGCAATGCTGTCGCGCTCGTCTACACTGTGTTTGAGACGCAGCAAACTCCGCACTCGTGCCAATAACTCATCTACTTCTACAGGCTTGCGGATAAAATCATCGGCTCCCATGTCTAAGCCTTGGGCGACACTAGGTTTATCGTGGGCGGTAATCAAGAGGATAGGAATAAAAGGCAGCTTAGTATTTTCACGGAGGCGCTTAGTAACTTCAAAGCCATCCATTCCCGGCATCATGACATCTAACAAAATCAAGTCTGGCGGAGAAAGTTCAATTTGTGCTAGAGCAGAAACGCCATTTTCGGCGGTGGCGATTTCGTAGCCTTCTTCTTCCAAAATGGTTTGGATCAAAAAGACATTATCAGGAGAGTCATCAACAACAAGTATCTGGTCTGTAGCAGCTAGCGAACTCATGGAGGGGATTAGTTTTAACTACTAATTAAGTTTTTTAAACATATCTTCTACCTGTATCATTTTTTCTTTTGAGAGCGCAATTAACCTCCTACTTACGAAGGATTATTCCTCTATCGATTTACTTCTAATTGCTGTTGACTTTCCTATTGTGGCTAAGTTCGCTGTAATACATTCCTGATTGAACTTAAAACTTACTTCAAAATGATAAATAAATCTAATATAAGCTATCAGTTATTGTTGGTTTAAAAAACTTAAGTTGGACTGTTCACCAATATAATTTTGAAATAACAACTGCCAGGAGTAAGAAATTATCGCAATTAATACAACACATCGCTTTGTTTTTGTATTAGGTTCTACAAACACAGAGAGTGCGAAGGGCTTTAATTAGTTTGCTTTACCAACAACTCAATTGCAGGCTAAATTAAAACCGCATTAAAAACAATCATTATGACACTACCTACTTTTCCAGCATCACGAAAAAAAAATAGCAGGTACAAAGTAAGCGATCGCACTCTAAACCCAATTTCCCTAGTATTTGCCAGTATTTTATTCATATTTTTGGGTAGTTTGGGGTTAATTTGGGTAGAAATGCTGACAAAAGGTTATGTAGCTATTGGTGGGGTTCCAAGTCCAATCATTCTGAGCTTTTTAAAAAACGACAGTGCAAGGATTGCTTATTTTGATGGAGACGAGGAAAAACTGCACGCCCAAATTCAAAGTATGAATTTAGCCGAAAAGTTAAAACCTTATTACCGCCCTCAGTTTGCGGAGGAAGCAAAACTAGATTTGCATACTCATCAGATTCTTTACGATCGCACAGGTTATATAGGCAGAGCTTACCAAGGTACCAAGCAAGGAGTTTTGACGTTAAAAAAGAAAACTAAAGCAAGTCAAAACAAAAAGTAACGTTGAGCTAGAGGTAATATAGTAGCGCTTTCGCAAGTAAGCAATTGCCCATCGGCTCTAACTTGATAGGTTTCGGGATCTACTTCCATAAGAGGCGTTGCATCGTTTAGCTTCATAGATTTCTTGGTTATTTGCCTAGTCCCAGAAACCGCCACTACCATTTTTTGTAAGTTTAACTGCTTTGGAATCTCGCGCTCTAGGGCGGCTTTAGAGAGGAAAGTTAAGCTGGTACTCGCAATTGCACCGCCAAAACTGGCAAACATCGGACGCATATGTACGGGTTCAGGTGTGGGAATACTAGCATTAGTATCGCCCATTTGCGCCCAGGCGATCGCACCACCTTTGATAACTATTTCGGGTTTGACTCCAAAAAACGCTGGTTTCCACAGACACAAATCCGCCAATTTTCCGACTTCTACTGAGCCTACATGAGCCGCAATGCCGTGAGTAATAGCGGGATTAATAGTGTATTTAGCAATGTAGCGTTTCGCCCTGTAGTTGTCATTATGGGGGCTATCTTCGGTTAATTGTCCTCGCTGCACCTTCATTTTGTGTGCAGTTTGCCAGGTGCGAATAATTACCTCTCCCACTCGCCCCATAGCTTGAGAATCGGAAGAAATCATACTAAAAGCGCCCAAATCGTGCAAAATGTCTTCGGCGGCAATAGTTTCGCGGCGAATGCGCGACTCAGCAAAAGCTACATCTTCGGGAATATCCGGATCGAGGTGATGACAAACCATCAGCATATCTAGATGTTCGTCTAAAGTGTTGAGAGTGTAAGGGCGGGTAGGATTGGTAGAAGACGGCAAAACGTTACTTTGTCCGCAAACTTTGATAATGTCTGGTGCATGACCACCGCCAGCGCCTTCGGTGTGGTAGGTGTGAATAGTGCGACCCTTAAAAGCTGCGATCGTTGTTTCCACAAAGCCAGCTTCGTTGAGAGTATCGGTGTGAATTGCCACCTGCACATCATAGTCATCGGCGACGCTGAGACAAGTATCGATAGTGGAGGGTGTAGTTCCCCAATCTTCATGGAGTTTTAACCCCATTACCCCAGCCTTTACTTGCTCGATAAGTCCTTGAGGCTGGCTGCTATTACCTTTACCTAAAAAGCCAATATTGACGGGAAAAGCATCCGCCGCTTGCAGCATTCGATGAATGTTCCAAACTCCAGGAGTGCAAGTAGTAGCATTTGTCCCGGTAGCAGGGCCTGTACCGCCGCCAATCATTGTAGTTATTCCTGATGCGATTGCACAATCAATTTGTTGGGGGCAAATAAAATGAATATGGCTATCTATTCCCCCGGCGGTAATAATCGCACCTTCTCCGGCTATTACTTCTGTACCCGCACCAATAATAATATCTACATTGTTTTGAATGTAGGGGTTGCCAGCTTTGCCAATTTTAAATATGCGTCCGTCTTTGATGCCAATATCGGCTTTAACAATTCCCCACCAATCAAGAATTAGAGCATTAGTAATGACTAAATCCACCGCGCCATCGGCGTTAGATATGGGGGATTGTCCCATACCATCGCGGATTACCTTCCCACCACCAAACTTGACTTCATCGCCATAGGTAGTAAAGTCTTGTTCTACTTCAATAAATAACTCTGTATCCGCCAAACGAACGCGATCGCCTACCGTTGGGCCATAAGTTTGGGCGTAAGCGTGGCGATCCATGCGGTAACTCATATATATCCTCTATTTATCCAACGATCCGTTAATTTTATTGTTAAATCCGTAAACTTGGCGGCTACCTGTATACGGTACTAAAGTCACTTCTTTTTCGTCTCCTGGCTCAAAGCGGACGGCTGTTCCGGCGGGGATATCAAGGCGCATTCCTGTTGTTTGAGCGCGGTCAAAACTTAATGCGTCGTTGACTTCGTAGAAGTGAAAATGAGAGCCAATTTGAATTGGGCGATCGCCAATATTTGCTACGACTAACTTTATAGTCGCAAGTCCTGCATTCAGTTCAATTTCTCCTGATTTGACGATTATTTCTCCGGGAATCATGGTTGTAACCTCTCTAATGTACGGAACCTACTAAGTAGCGCTGCCGTCTATCACCCCTGTAGGCATCTCGCCAAGCCAGAGCTAAAGGTGATAAATTTAGCTGGGAAATATTTTTGAAGTTAACCTAAATTCAACGCTCAGTCAAAAAAATGAAATTAAGTATTATTGCACTCATTAGTATACTCGCTCCTTGGGGCTTAATGGCTCCAGGGATGGCTTACAGCCCCGAAGACTTGGAACAGTTAAAACAAACAGGTTTATGTCCTAGGTGCGATCTAACGGGCGCTCCCCTCTCGCAACTCAACCTTAGTGGCGCTAACTTACGCAACGCTGACTTGAGTAAAGCTGATTTATCTCAAACCAATCTTACGGATGCAGATTTAACCGCCGCTAATTTAGAAATTGCTAACTTGACGAGCGCTAACTTAATGAGCGCTACATTAACAGGTGCTAACCTCAAGTCAGCGACCTTAGAAAATGCTAATTTGATCCGTGCGGGATTATTCGCTACTAATCTAGATGGCGCTAACTTTAAAGGCGCAACTACAACCTATGCTAATTTTCGCGGTTCTAAGTTTAGGCTAACAACTTCGCCTAGCGGTTTAGTAACTTCCGACCGTCGCTACTGGTAGTTACTAAAGATTTTTGTTTTGGATGTTAGTTTTTCTCTTGATTGGGGATTACTAACTACAGAACTTTAATCTTTGTAACCAAATGAACGTTAAATACTTAAGCGCGATCGCCTCTACTGCTATTTGCCTGCTCCCAGGAATTAGTTATGCTCAAGAGCAACAAGACTACGCTTGTTTTTTAACTACCAATTCTGGCAGTACCATTGATTTTTCCCAAACTTCCCTCTGTGGCGCTCAAAAAGCTGCGCCCAAACTTCCAGTTAATATCGACGAGGCATTTTTAGCAGAATACAAGCGTAACGTCATGCAGTACGCCGAGGTACGCGATAATTTGCTATCTAACGCGCAGCAGTCACCACAAATGAGCAGTTTGCAAGCTCAAAGAGTGTGTAACGAACTAAAATCAGGACTTTCTCTTGATGAAGTCAAACAAAAGCAGGCTAGAGAAAGTGTAGAACAATCAAGTATAGTTAATGCCCAAATTATTACTGACTTGGCTACCAAATATTACTGCCCTAAGGAGGTAAGTAGTTTAAAAATATCTCCCTAGCTGTTAACAATTCTTTATGATGGGGGATAAGCCGCTCGATTAATTGATTAATGCTAACTCGTATTCAAGAACTGGCAGAAAAACTGCGCGATCGC
>JACCVJ010000309.1 GCA_013698215.1 Tatlockia sp.
TGACAGGAGTTAGGCAATTGACCTATTTAGCAGCAGAGGGCGATCGCACTGACGATATTATCAATCCAGACTGGGAATGGGGAGACATTCAGGCAGATTACGGCGCACCGATTGGCAGCTTAATTATTAATCAAAATGCTGTAACGTTGCAGTTGTTGCCTCAACAAATAGGTCAACCATTGCGCCTTGTTTGGAGCGATCCAATGGCGGCGACACAATGGCAAAGTGTTGATAATCAGTCAGTGACAGTAAAGCCAGGAGAACCTACAGAAGTTGAATTAAATCGGGATTTGAGCGGTACATTGCACCTTAGCGGACAGTTAAGTATTAATTCTCCGCCGGAATCGGTTTCTCTAGCTGTTATCAATCCCGCAGAAAACTTTGTTCAATACTTGCGCCGGGTATTATTAATTGAAGGGATTAAAGATAATAGCGATCGCGTTAGGCTAAATATTGTTGAAGTTCAAAAGCAACTAGCCAGCGCGCCAGAAATTGCCGCCATAAATTCGCCGCCATTGTCGCAATTATTGGTAGAAGCAAATCTTAATAGCAATAACTTGTATGCAGAAGCGTTGTTACGCACGTTAGGAAGTAAAGTAAATTCCTTTGATAGCAACTCGCAAACAGGGTTAATTGCCGTTAAACAAGCTTTGACAAACTTAGGGGTAGATCCCAAAGGTTATGTTATGGCTGATGGTTCGGGATTGTCGCGGCATAACTTAGTTAGTCCAAAAGTAATCGCTCAAACTTTGAGCGCTATGGCATCATCGCCCTATGCGGCTGTTTACCGGGCTTCTTTGCCTGTGGCGGGGGTTAGTGGTACTCTGCTTAATCGCTTGCAAAATACCCCGGCTCAAGGCGTTGTTAGCGCCAAAACAGGAACAATGAGCGGGGTTCTAGCTTTATCAGGGTATATAAACGCCCCAAACTACGAGCCGCTTGTTTTTAGTATTATTGTCAATCAATCTAACCAAAGCTCGGCAACAATTAGACAAGCGGTAGATGAAGTTGTTTTACTACTGGTATCTTTGCGGCGTTGTTGAGTTAGTTTAATTAAAAAGTGGGTTGTTTTAGCTATGAGCCGTTTATGGCAAATTATTCGGACGGTACTGGGGTTAATTATTCGTCACCCGATCACGGGTACGAGTGTTATTCCGATTTTACCCGATGGTCGGATTGTGTTAATTCAAAGGCGCGACAATGGCTTGTGGGCGCTTCCGGGAGGAATAGTAGATTGGGGTGAAGATGTCCCAATGGCGGTAAAGCGGGAATTAGCAGAAGAAACGGGCTTAGAAGTTGTTAAAATTCGCCGCTTAGTGGGCGTGTATTCCGCACCCGATCGCGATCCGCGAATGCACTCAATTTGTATTGTAGTGGAAGCAGAAGTTACAGGAGTAATGGCAATTAAAGACAAGTTAGAAGTATTGAATGTTCAAGCTTTTAATTTAGATTCTTTACCAGAAGGTAAACTTGCTCACGATCACAGGCGACAATTGCAAGATTATTTAGATAATTTGACAACTTTAGCTTAAATTTTGCGCTTTTCGGTAAGCTTGGATTCCCCAAAAAATTAAATTGCGATCGCACTTGATTTTCTCAGCTAGATTAGGAAGCTGGGAATTAAGATAGCTATATAGAATTGTGCGATCGCCTCCGGTTAATATTACTTGGCTATCTGGGTACATCTGCAACCATTTCTCTATAAAGCTTTTGATTCCAGCAATTAGACAATAAATTATCCCACTTTGGATTGATTGAGTCGTATTTGTCGCAAAGTATGGGGGTAATTGTGTAGGTAGTTGGATGAGGGATAGATTAGCGGTTTTTTGACTTAAAGCCTGAAATTGTAAGCTTAATCCCGGTAAAATTGCCCCACCTACGAAAGCAAAATTGGCATCACTTCCCGTAAAAGTAAGTGCTGTACCAGAGTCAATAACTAATACAGGTAAACTCCACTTTTGTTTAGCACCCCACAAAGCTAAAGCGCGATCGCTCCCCAAGTTAGAATACATATTTTTAAGCGGTACGCCGCCATTAGTAATTATCTGTATATTTGGGTAAGTTTGCCAAAGGTCAGTTTGGCTAGGTACTACAGAAACTAAATACAAAGGTAAGGGATAAGCAAAATCTTCTCCAACTAATATCTCTAAGGGTAAGTTGTCCCACATTCCAGAGGCTAATAGTTGAATAGAAGTAGCCGTCAAATAAACCGTATCCCAACTACAACAAAGTTCTTCACCTTTGAACAAAGCCCAGTGTAACCGAGAATTGCCGATCGCTAAAGCTAGCCAAATAGATTTATTAACCATGCTACTAACGATCCTATTGACACTCTTTTTAATTTAAGATTGTCACAACTTGATTGATACGCGGTTTGCCAAAACGTTCCCAAGCATTTCCCCCGCGTAAAAATAACTCCATCCACCGCAAAGGTTGACCATTTTTATCCCAACCCGAACTACCAGGAGAAAAAGCTAATGTTCCTTCAGGGACTTTAAAGCTACCATC
>JACCVJ010000331.1 GCA_013698215.1 Tatlockia sp.
TACTCTACCGGAGGATTTCTACATGAGTTTGATAGTGAGTCAGTTGCCACTTCAGCCAGCGATAAGCGCGGTCTAAAGCGGCTTCCCAAACAGCATACAGAGCAATGGGTTTGCTGGCTAACCAGTCCTGTAACTGATCTTTGCCTTTCCGAAAATAACTCACGCTCTTGTAGCCGTGACTCTTCAAGGGTATCGAGCGCACTTTACGGTGATAGTGATGACCGGCCACTAAGCAAAAACCAAAGGCCATTGCCACTAAGCTAATCAACTTCTTTAGCTTCTCAAGTGACTGTAGATGAGAGGCCTCCAGCCGCGACGGCGGACCGTTCAAATCCGCGCTCTTTGAGGCTCTGAAAGAGCGTCTCAATCGACCACCGACGACGATACAGACCACCCAGTTCACGCGGGCCAGGCGTACCAATCAAATACAGAATCTCGTGTTTGTCGAGTTGTTTGAGACAGACATTGACCCACTGTCCATCCACCAGAACCTGTTGGTAAAACCGTTGTCGATGACCCACTAATAGGTCTTCTACCAGCCAGCATTCCCCATTTCTCAGCCGAACCGGGTGGGTCCTGGGCAACCGCAGGCAAAAGGGTACTTGCTGGTCAATGAGCACTTTAACCCACTTCGCTCCTACGAACTCCCGATCAGCTACCAGTAAACCTATCCGGGCCAGGCCCAGCAGGTTAATGGTCTTCTCCAACACATCCACCTGGTCGCTTACCGCTGAGTTACCGCTGTTGTTATCGAGCAACTCCCAAAACAAGGGCACTGCTACTTCCCCGCAACGGGCCGTCATCATCAGCACATTGACCTGACATTTGCCAAAGTCCCACTGTGTGCGATCCAGACAAAGCGTGATTCGGCCGCGGGGAATGAACAAGGTCATCAGTAGAGCAATTCGGTCATAATCAAAGTAGTAGTCCGTCAGGAAGGCTTGTAACCGTCGTTCATTGGCCTCATTGGAGCGATGCTCATTGAAGCCTTTGGCGATCTGGGGCAGGTGTACATTTTTGGCTTGGATGAGACCAGTGATGGCTCCCACGAAACACTTTTGACGGGCCAGATTAGTAGCCACAGGCACGAGATCAAAATTTTTTTACCTTTGCAATGACCTTCGGGTTCATCAGGGAAAGCTGGTTTTGGTTGGTTTGAGCACCCCAAAATTCAGCTTTTTCTGAGTTTCAAACCAGCTTCACCATTTTCTTCCGGTAGAGTACAGATTATACTAGAGTTTATTCGGAAAAGGTGGTGATATACGCCTGTAGGCGCGAGGAGGTCTGGTAGCCACGAGCGGCATCAACCCCGCTTACCCGCAAATTATGTAAGCCACAAGCCACGACTCGGATACGGTCACCAACCACTTCATGATGAACTCGACAGACATCTTTCAGCATACGCAGTCGCTTTAACCCGCTGTTGGCGTGTTCAACAATCACTCGGGTCGAACTCAAAAGCTGATTGTAGAGCTTCTGACTAAAGGTAAGTTCTTGGTTTTTGGGTTTTTTGAAAGGCATCTCAATCACTACCCCCGCCGGTTGATGCCCCAAAAAACCTAAATCTTGTTTGAGAACCGAACCGGCGGGTAGGTGCAACGGGTAGCTATCGGCCAGCGTTTTGTCGTGCCTACTACCCGACTCGGTAGGCGAGAGGTAGTGAATGCGTTGAGCGGCATCACATAAGGTCAGATTTTTTAACCGATGTCCATGCTGCTTGCCGCTAAAGTCTTCTTGCTGAACGTCTTGGTCTGTATTGCGCGGAATCGGTGTTTCCGTTCCATCTAACCAGAAGACCCGCTGAGGTAGGTTGGCTAAGGCTTCTTTGAGGGCGATGGAATCGCGGCAAGGGGCTAGTTTAAGTCCTATCAGGGTATGGTCCAAAACCGCTAACAAGGCGCGGTAAATCTTAGAAACTTTGGCTTGAGAAAGGCCAAAGCTACTGGCCTGAAAGGTCTGTAGGGGGTTGTTTTTCATGTATACTAACAAGAAAAACAGCTTTTGGTGGGTCCCTTTCAAGAGTGCGTTTCCATGTTCGGTAAAAGCAGGCAGGATGCGTTTTTTGCCTTCGAGCGTGTAGTGTTTGTAATACTTTTCCCAGCAGGGATCGAAGTGTTGTAGCAAATAGTCAAACTCAACGAGGGTCAAGCTGGTTAAGGCCAGAAAGTTAGTCGGGTGTTGTTTTAGGTCTTGATAATTCATGAGGGCAAAAGTCGCGCTCACGCACGATATGCTAACCAATTAGTCCGAATAAACTCTATTAGAAAAGGGAGTGTTACCTTTTGCGAAGAAGCCTTCGCGGAGAAATCGCTGACTCGATTATTATCCATTACCACGCTTATGCCCTTTCTAAAGGCGACTTCCTCACTACTTCGTACACCGTATTTAACCACGGATCCCATTACACCCTATTTTTATGCAACGACGTTCTGCCCTTAAAAGCTTAGCTATGACTTTCGGCGGACTGGTGAGCCTTCCCGCCTGGGCTTCCGGCTGGACCCCCGACTCGCTGGGGTCCGTTTCTACATTAGCCGTCGATGAAGAAGCTCTGCTGGGCGAAATCGTGGAGACGTTAGTCCCCGAAACCAGCACACCGGGGGCGAAATCGCTCAACGTCCACCAGTTCGTGATGCGGATGGTTAAGGACTGCTACGGCGAACCCGCCCAAACGACCTTGCAGCAAGGGCTTGCCTTGACGGAGGCTACCGCTCAGCAAGCTTTCAATCAGGCATTTACGGCCTGCGACGCCCCGCAACGAATAACCGTACTGTCTGCCCTGACGGCGTCGCCTGACCCCGTCGGGAAAACCTTTGTCGATATGGTCAAACGGCTCACCATTCAGGGGTACACGAACTCGGAGTATTACCAGCTAAATGTGGCAAAGCACAACATGGCTCCCGGTTTTTATCATGGCTGTGTGCCAGTAACGAAACTGGCCGTGACTGGCGGCCGGTAGTGCGGCTGGTACTGTTTTAGTATACCCTTCATTCCGTTATTCCATGTCCTTATTAAACATAGATTCTGTTAAAGACCGCACGTTCGACGCCATTGTCATTGGCTCCGGCATCAGTGGCGGGTGGGCGACCAAAGAGCTGACCGGTAAAGGATTACGC
>JACCVJ010000353.1 GCA_013698215.1 Tatlockia sp.
TCCATCCCTGGCAAAATTGCTAATTCCTCCGCCTGAATGCCGTCTAAACCACGAGCTTGCAATACTTGGGTAATGTAGCGTTTGACGGCTCCCCAGTTGCCTTCTAGCTCCATTAGCGCGTCTAATTCTGCTCCCCAGAGGTTAGGGCGAATTTGTTGCGCTTCGTGTCCTAATTCTAAGTCAAAACTATCTGCTAAAGAGTGTGCAGGATCGGTACTTAATACCAGTGTCCTATAGCCAAGCTCTGCACAACGTAGTCCTGTAGCCGCCGCTACAGAAGTTTTGCCAACTCCGCCTTTACCTGTCATTAAAATTACACGCATGATATAGTTTTGACCTATTGTGAGAAATTATTAATATTTATTTACTTTATCTTATATACAGATCGCACCGTAGCCACATTTTTGTCGCAGTTGCGCCTAAACCAATTTGCTGATTTAGATTAAGGTTGATTTAACTAAGGCGTTTTGTAGCGATAGTGGCTCAATAATGCTGATAATCTTTTGTTGGAGAGGGTTTAGGTGCATGGCCAATCCTTTGACTCAATAGCTATAGAAATTAAAATTATGTAAATATTTAAGAATTAATTAAGAAAGGGCGATCGCATTTTAAGACATAATGGAGGTGAATTATTTAAGGTTTCTTGGCACAATCTACCTTGCGAGTGGGTTGTGCTATTCATTGAATATTAGTCTCCCCCAAACTCCACAAGCTTACCAATATTGAAATCTATTCTGATCCAACCTGCTAATCGGCGCAGATTGTCTAATAATAGTAAAGGGATTTGCCAATGATGCACCATTAGAAAAGGTAAGGGATCGTTAAAGGCAAAAATTGACTCTTTCCCGCGCCTAATATTTTTAAACCATGTCTGCAATTGCTGCAACGATCTAATTTCATTTAGCCGCCAAACTTCGTGATATAGCCAGTAAGTAGGCTTGCTATCAGTTAGCGGTTGTAAGGGCTTTAATGGTTGACTGCTCAAATAAGCTGACGCTACCCCTGGATGGTTGTAAAACATCGTAATGGCGGAGTGCGTGCGGGGGTTGCATTCAATGGCGTAGATATTCCCGTTTTCTGCTCTAATAAAGTCAAAAGAAGCTTGTCCGGTGATTCCCAATTGTTTAACAAAATGGCTCACCCATTGCAAAATCTCCGGTTGCTCGGCGTTTTCATAATTCACTTGAAAAGCTGAGGATTCACAACAGCAATGCAATCTCAATTCTCCATCTCTGACGGTGCTATGAGTGCAATACTCTTTCCCTGTGATAAATTCTTGCATAATCCAGGGCTTTTCCTCGCTGATGGGTAAGCTATTTACAAAAGCTGCTGTTTCTGCGCGGGTATTACAGGGAAGTTTAGTTAAGTTTAAGCGTCTAACAGAATCGTAGGGAATGCTTTTAAGAATATATTTATGCTGCTCAGTAGAGAAATCAAAGTCAAGGACTTGTTGAGGATGAGTAATTTTGTAGGATTTGGGGACAGATAAACCAAAACTTTGCGCTGTTTGAGCAAAAGCAAACTTATCATCGAGCATTTTTGTAGTATCAGCATCAAAGTGAAACACCTCGCAGCAGCCAGCTAAAGCGGGTTTGGCTAGGGAGTCATAATAGCTAGAAATTGGGCTGCATACAGGAATGTAGACATCAATATTTTCTTTTTTTGCAATGCTAACTAACGCTTGAATGTAAGCTTCGGGGTCTTTTTGTGGTGCGCTTACAGTATAAAAAGCATCGACAGCGCGAGAAAATCGATGTCCAGTTAACCAATATTTATCAGTTTCAATTAAAACTACTCGATGTCCCGCCGCATAAAACGATCGCGCTAATTGCAACGCTTTTGTCATTTTACCGCCACTAATCAAGATATTTTGAGCTTTAGCAACGGTAGCTTGGGGAAGTTTTGGTTTTGTTAGTAAAGTAACTAAAACAACAATGCAATTAAAGGGAAATGCGAAGGCAAGTAATAGTAGAGTACCCAGATTTTGAAACAATGCCAACACTTGCGCGTCTCCCTAGTCGGAAATTTGTTGAGGACGCACAACTTAAGTACGCCCTTGAGAGTTAAACTCGGCGAATAATCGTCAAACCGTCACGAATTGGTAACAATACTTGCTCCGTGCGCGGATCGTCTGCCACTATCTGGTTAAATTGAGCGATCGCTTTGCCATTGGCGGATTGCTCTGATAAGTAAGGCTGCCCTTGCAACAAGGTATTATCTACACAGATAAAGCCTTGGGGTGCTAAGAGATTGGAGTCTAACAGTTTTTGGTAATACTCTATGTATTCCTTTTTATCGGCATCAATAAACGCCAAATCGAAACACTCTCCCTTAGCGGCTAACTTATCTAAAGTTTCTAAAGCCCCACCTACTTCCACTTGGATTTTTGCCCCGTGAGGAGAAGATTGAAACAACTTTTGAGCAAATTTAGCAACGTAAGCATCCACCTCGCAAGCTACCAAACGTCCATTTTCTGGCAAAGCTTCCGCCATTGCTAACGCCGAGTAGCCTGTAAACATCCCAATGTCTAAAATACTTTGAGCGCGACTCATATAAACAAACATTTTTAAAGCTTGTCCTTCTAAGTGTCCCGAAAGCATTTCTTGTTCTAACTCTCGCCCAGTAGCACCATCATCAAACTTTTCGCGCCATTTTTCCGCTTGGGTATTTAAAGCGATTTCTCTTAATGCTGGCGATTGCCTAGTAGTACAATTTTCTATGTAAGGATCTATCCCCGCCGCTAGAAACAGCGCTGTTTCCAATTTTTCGATTACAGGAGTTGCTACAAGCGCCTCTCTTGCCATCATTACCGCCGTTTCTAGTTTTTCTACCAGTATCCCCAAAGGAGTAACCGGGCGAGGAACTAATTTAGACATTATTAGTTCCTACCAACTGTTGAACACTACCAACATAACCATCAATTCCCGCCCCCGCACGAGCATAGGTTGCACAAAGGCGCTTGTGTTCGCTTAAAGCTGCCTCTAATTCTTCAATGGTTAAATCGTTCACAAAGCAGCATTCGCCGATTGGTTTGGGCATGGCGGCGCGTTGTAAGCCGTCTCTAGTTTGGGTGATAGACTCGGTGGCATACCACAGTAAATCGATATCTAGTAGAGGATGATCTAAAGCTAAACCGATTTTGCTCATTAAACCCAAAATGCGATCGCGTTCTTCAACGG
>JACCVJ010000360.1 GCA_013698215.1 Tatlockia sp.
GGGTGCGACCTTTGATTGATTTATTAATTGAATCGTGCTATGACTTAAAGAGTGAAAAGAGAAGAGGCTGGCATGGGCGTTCAATTGATAAGTATCGAAGGGACTATAGTGAAGATGGAAGTGACCATTGAACTGAGCCGTTCGATGTTAACCAGTGAAGAAAATATCCAGCATAGCTTAAACGAAGTAGGATGTATTGCAACAGTTGCAGCCCTGAAATATCTAGATACCGATGGTTCCCCCATAGAGAGCGCACGAGAGGTGATGCGAACCAAAGGAGAACAGCCCAAAGCCTACCAAACACCCTATGGTGAAGTGGTGGTTAATCGCCATGTTTATCAACGTTCTGGAGGAGGTAAAACTTATTGTCCCTTAGAGCGAGAAGCAAGAATTATTATTACCTCCACCCCACTATTTGCTAAGCAGGTGTCCTCAAAACTAGCCTATGGTTCCGCACGAGAGGTACAACGAGACTTAGCCGAAAACCATAGTCGGAAAGTTGCGGTTTCTTACATCCAGAGACTATGCGAAGCAGTAGCCAGCATCATTGAAGCGAAGGAAGAAAGCTGGAACTATGCCCCCCCAAAACTGGATACCCCGGTTAACAGCGTCGCCATTGGCTTAGATGGAACCTGTATGTTGCTGTGTGATACCGGATGGCGAGAGGCGATGGTGGGAACCGTAAGTCTCTATGACGCAGAAGGGCAAAGGCAACACACAATTTATATTGGTGCAACACCCGAATATGGCAAAGCCATTTTTCTAGAGCGTTTAGAGCGCGAAATTGGGCGCACCAAAACCCGTTATCCCCAAGCGACCTATATTGGGATTGCCGATGGGGCTGCCTCCAACTGGCAATTTCTCCACCGTCATACCAGCGAGCAGGTTCTCGATTTCTATCATGCCACTGGATATCTGGGTGCGGTGGCGGTGGCGTTGCACCCCAAAGACTTAAGCCAGCAGAAACAATGGCTTGACATTAGTTGCCACGCTCTTAAGCATGACCCTGGCGCTGCCACTGAGCTTTACCAACAGATGCTTGAACTAAGCCAATCCCAACAACACCCCAAAGCTATTCAAGATAACTTGGCTGCGGCAGTCACCTATTTTCATAACCATCTTCATCAAATGAACTATGCCTCTTACGGTGAAAAACACTATCCGATTGGGTCTGGTGTCACTGAGGCTGCTTGCAAAACTGTCATTAAGCAACGCTTGTGCTGTTCTGGGATGAGATGGAAAGAAACTGGTGCCGCAGTGGTACTTAGTCTAAGAACTTTGGTTTTAACTGCAACTCGTTGGAGCCAATTCTGGAATAAACTCGACCAATACGGCTTTCCTATCTCTTTATAACACTATCATGTTGAGGTCGCACCCACTTGAAATAAGTATTTTTTATTCTTTTATAAAAAAATATTTTATTAGGGGGTTTTGGGTAGACAAATAAAAGTATTTTTGTTAAAATGTTATAATGGGAGTGGTGATAAAAATAATATTTTAGTCAAGCCTTCCATTATAAATATAATATCAAAAAAGTCAAGACATTGCAAGGGTTTTCGTAAAATAAATTAATAAAATTTTTATCTCAAAATGCTTGCTCAAACAGCGATCGCTCAAATCATTTCTAAGCAACGCGAGTATTTCGACAGTGGCAAAACAAAAGAAATAGATTTTAGGATTGCCCAACTCAAAAAGTTAAAGAGCGCGATCGCCGAGAACTTTGAAACAATTACTCAAGTTTTAAAAGCCGACTTAAATAAGCCCCAGTTTGAGGCATATCTTACCGAGCTTATAGTTACAAAAGAAATCGACTATGCCCTAAAAAAGATTAAATCATGGACTAAGCCCAAAAAAGTCTCAGTTTCTTTAGAGCAATTTCCAAGTTATGGCAGTATTTGCGCCGAACCTTTGGGGGTAGTGTTAATAATTGGCGCGTGGAATTATCCCCTGCAACTAATAGTATCGCCCTTAGTAGGTGCGATCGCATCCGGCAATTGCATAGTAGTGAAACCGTCGGAAAATGCGCCCCACACATCTAAATTACTAGCAAAGATTATTCAACAATATTTTGACGAATCTTACATAGCCTTAGTAGAAGGCGATAAAGAAATAAGTCAGCAGCTATTGGCTCAAAAATGGGATCGCATCTTTTTTACAGGTAGTACCGCCATCGGCAAAATTGTCATGACAGCCGCCGCCAAACATTTAA
>JACCVJ010000377.1 GCA_013698215.1 Tatlockia sp.
CAGGACTTACGCAGAGACACTATATATGGTGTACTGAAAATGGACGATTCTCCTACGGAGACGGTACGCGAACGCTATCAACAGCCAAAGTTTTTATCTTCCAGCCAGCAACTCAAACAAGTAAATATCGCAATTTATGGGAAATAAAAGGCTGAAATTCGGACTTTTCTGAATTTTAGCCTTCGAGACTTGGATGTTAACACTTTTTGCTAAAATGATTAATTAAGTTGAGTTTCAGGTCAAAAAATAAATGTCATTTAATCAATTAGATTATTGCCAATATTTATTGATTAGTCAAAAAAATTATACCTTGACTAATTTAGCAGAACATTTACAGGATGTGAGTCACGATCAAATAAATCGTTACTTAAGAAAAGAAAAATTTACGCCTGATTGTTTGTGGAATAATGTCAAAAAAGATATCCAAAGTCATCAAAATGCTGCAATACTTTTTGATGATACAGTTGCGGATAAAAGTTATAGTGAAGAGATTGAATTAGTACGTCGTCAATATAGCGGAACGGAGCATCGTGTTATCCGAGGTATTGGTTTAATCAACTGTGTTTATTTTAATCCAGAACTCGGTCTATTCTGGATTATTGATTACAGAATTTATGACCCGGATAGTGATGGAAAAACAAAGCTAGAGCATGTAGCTGATATGTTAAATAATATTGTTGACAATAAAAAACTTTCTTTCACCAAAGTCCTTATGGATAGCTGGTATTCGTCTCAAAAGCTAATGGGAATGATTGACGATTTAGGGAAGATTTATTATTGTCCTTTGAAAAAGAATCGTTTAGTAGATGATACTGGCGGAGTTGAAAAATACAAATCAATTGAAAAGTTAACTTGGAGTCAAATTGAAAATGAATCAGGAAAGTTAATCAAAATAAAGAATTTTCCTAAAAATAAAAAAGTGAAACTTTTTCGGGTTGCTGTTTCTACCAACAGAACGGAATATGTTACTACTAATGATTTAACACAACAATCTAATCTCAATGTGAAAGAGATTTGCGCTCAGCGGTGGAAAATTGAAGAATTCCATCGCGAATTAAAACAATTAACAGGTATTGAATCTTGTCAATGTCGTAAAGCTATAATTCAAAGAAACCATATTGCTTGTGCTATTTTGGTTTGGAATTATTTAAAAAAGATAGCTAACTTGACTCAAAAAACAGTCTATCAGTTAAAGACTGAATTGCTGTCAAATTACTTAACTCAAGAACTTAAATTTCCTTCAATTACTATGAAGCTTGTTTAATTGTTATTAATTTTCTTTTTACAATAATATTTATTTTTTATGGTGTTTACTTTTAGCGTTCGTGTAGCGTCTCCGTAGGAGCATCGCCCCTTTTCAGCACGCTATATGTAGCGTGTCTGCGTAAGTCCTGTAAAGTTGGACCCGACTTTGAAGCGTCGGCTTTAGCTGGTCAAAATCCCGCCGCTAGAATTGCTGCACCAATTGTGGGTGAAGTGAAAACAACCCTAAAAGCTCTTGGGAATAGTGACGAACGTACTAATGCTTTGTTAGGTGCGTTTTTGCCGGATGTAATGCGAATTGATACCACTAGCACAAGTGGGTACGGTAATGCACTTAATACCAAAGGTAGCCCAATTCGCGGTCGTTTGCTCAAGGATGATGTTATAGATATCACTTTAAGCGTATTGACTAATGGAGCAATTACCGCCGACAACGCCTCTTACGACGGTACACCAGGCAATCCAGCCCAAGGACACAATCCGTTAGTCACTACCTTTCCTTACTTAGCTCTACCTAACTAGATCCGCTTTGACTATCGACGCACTACTAAAAGCGAAAAAGCCTTTAGTAGTGCGAGCTTTTTTGTGGAAATAAAATGAAAGCTATTAAAAGTAAAATTGCAGTTCCAGCGACAAACCCTTTATGGTTGTTGTTTTTAATTTTATTACCCGTTGCAAGTATCTGGCTAGGTTTACGTTTGTTAGATCGTAATAAGCTTGATCGCCCTTATCGGTACAATTTAGTTCGTTCCCCGTCTGGAACTGTTACCTTGGAACTAGGCAGGGAAATGAGTTTTTACCAACAACGAATCCGTCAAAATCCCGATGGCGGCTTAGATCGAGCCGGACTTGCTAAAGCTTACCTAAAAATGGCTCGTGCTTCAGGAGATGTTAGTTGGTATTTGTTAGCAGAGCAAGCGGCTCAAGAGTCCCTTGCTAAATTGCCTTTTAGTAATGATGGGGCAGTTTTAGCACTAGCTAAGGTTGCAGAAGCTAGACATGATTTTGCTAAAGCGATTGAATTAGCTCAAAAAGTGCCTAGTGACAATGCTTCAGGAATCTTGGTTACAGCAAACTTATCGATGGGTAACGTAGACAAAGCAAACCAAGCGGCGGAAACTTTAGTCAAGGGGGTTCCTACCCTTGAATCTTTGACACTATACGCTTTAGTGCAAGTAGCTCAAGGTAAAACCAAAGAGGCAATTCAAAATTTTCAGCAAGCTATAACCCTAGAGGAAACAGGAGAGACGGGTAGCTCAGTTTGGGCGCGAATTCTTTTGGGTCGGCTTTACTATAAGCAAGGGCAACTAGAACAAGCACGTAACCTTTATCTAGAAGTACTGAGGATAACTCCCCAATATGCCCCAGCACTTTTAAATTTAGCCCAGTTAGAGATTCGACTTGGCAACTACAAAGCCGCCGAGAAACTTTATTTGCAATTTTTTCAATTGGTCAATAAGTCTCCCACAATATACGATCACGTGGTGTTGCGAGGGATGGCTCGCATTCAGGACTTGCAAGGCAATCTCCCCGAAGCGAAAAACTGGCGATCGCGCGCCGAAGCAAGATTGCGGAAAGATTTGGTTGGCTTTGGACATCGCAAGGAGTTAGCGCAGTTATTACTAGAAAGTAATCGCCCAGCAAGTAGAGCCGAAGCTCTAACCTTGATGCAGGCAGACTTGCGCGGTCGCCATGATGCAGACACTCTTAGTACTTTAGCTTTAGCCCTCAGTCGTTCTGGACGCTGGCAAGAAGCTCAACAAGTCATGAACAAAGCGCGGCATTGGGGCATCCGCGATGCGGGCATATTTTATCAATCAGGCACGATTGAACGGGAATTGGGCAACTCGTCCCAAGCTAATAAATTCTTTCGACTTGCTCAAGAAATCGACCCCCAATTTAACGCCCAAGCTCAAAAGAGTGTGGGGCTTGGAGTCGGACTAGGTACGAACTAAAAAACTTATATTATTGGTAAATTGATATGCAAAGAAAATGGCGGCTAGTTGGCTTGAGTGCGATCGCATTCATGACCTCACTGTTACTTTCATTTACTTTTGCTAGTGCAAGCTATGCTCATTGGGCTGACTTATCGGTGGCTGAAGTGCTGGTAGGAGAGACAAAAACTCAGATAACTCTAACTTTTCCTACAGGTTTGGCGGCGTTTGCAGACGATAATAGAGACAACCAGCTTTCACTAGCAGAAGT
>JACCVJ010000446.1 GCA_013698215.1 Tatlockia sp.
GTTTGCTTGGGAAGATAAGTTTCGGCGCTTACTGATCCGTTTCGAGCGCATCAGTAAGTTGCACTATGCCTTGAAAAGCTTGGCGTATACGATGATCAATCTCCGGCATTTCTGCCAGAGTTAACCCTTCCTCATCATTCCCTTTGAGGTCTCAGCGAGAGAGACCTAGATTTGTCGTACTTTGAAAACAGAAATATTGGGAAAAGGGGCTGGGAAACTGTCAAAAATACTTCCTCCCAACGCACTGAATGCTCAATTGAGTTCCACCTTGGAAAGGTTCGGATCAAATTTACACAAAACCCACAACCAGTTGGGTGAGACCATTTCAGATATTTGGCACCTTCAGGATTAAAACTCATTATTAGCAGGCATTTGAGACCTTTTCCTCCAAATACCTCCCTAAAATTCCTATAGAGCCAACCCTCATTGCATATTTTTACTCTTCAACACCAAGACTGGCGTAGGTTAGACGGCTCCTCATAGTTTTACCATTACGGGGCTGGGGGTGGACAGCTTTGTTATTTGGCTCTGAAAGTTCAGCCTCAACAGAGTCTGATAGTTCCAGCTCTTGGTCGCGGTAGACCATACGGAAGACAATTGGGACATGATCGGAAACAGCCTGAGTAAAGTCACTAATGCTATTGTCCAAGCGAACAATAGCAACATCATCCCCTTGAATATCCCCAGGAACTACGTCTCTACTGGTGATGATGTGGTCGATGAGAGAGCGATGGGAGCGACCGACGTAAGTAATGGCATCCGGATCAGTAGTGTCATCTGCAGTCATAGTGAATAGGTCCGGGGAGTCTCTTAGAGCATCGAGATTGCCGCTAGTCAAGGTGTCATTGAAGTCTCCACCTAGAATAATGGGCAAGTCTTCGGTGGTACGAAGATCGCCTATAACCTCGGATAAAATCTCAGATGCTAGCCTCCGCCGGGCTTGACTAACTGCATCGCCAAAAGCTTTCAAGTGAACTACCATAAACAGGAAGCGTAAAGGCTCGGTTCCCTGCTTTTCGAGGATTTCACACTCTGCAATTAGGGGTAGCCTGGGGAAGGCTGATTTGCCATCCCTGGTCGTTTGGCTGAATTTATTACTGTAGCGTCTGAGTAGGTCGGGACGTAGTTTAGCCTTGGTCGTGTCCTCATCAAAGAGGATAGCCAGATCCTGTCGTCCCGACCCGTCTACAACTTCGTAGTCATAGCTGAGACCCTGCCGCCCTAGCTCCAGCACTAAGCGGTCTAGAGCTTCTTTCTCTACCTCAATTAGACCTAGGACATCCATTGTTAATCGAGCAACTACCTCACTAACGCGAGCAATGCGTTGCTCGCTAACATCACCATTGAAATGCTCAATGTTCCAGAAGCCGATATCGGCAAAGTCAGGAGAGCCTGTAAAGCCATTGACAACAACTTCACGCCGATCCACCCCCAAACCTTGCAGATCGAAGAAGCCCAGATAGGGGGAGGTATCCTTAATGCCTTCCAGGAGACCTTCGAGTAGTTCACGAGCAGCTATCCCTGCGAAGCCTATTAGCCGTAGCTTCTCGACAATGGCAGCAATGCGAATTCCCTCGTTGGTAGCCCTACCATCTGGCTCGATCCATCCTGCGTGATGTAGGGCAACAAGCTGCCAGCGATTATTAAAAACGGGAGACCCGCTAGAACCAGGTTCAGTATCAGTGCGGTAGTGAATGACCTTATCCTTGACGCGAGTGACCTCGTTGTTGTGCAGAGCAATTTCCTTGCGTCTTCCTGCCGGATGCTGAATGATGCTAGCTAGTTCATTGCGAGTGATAGTTGCTGGATCGCGCAGTAGCTTGATTGGTGCGATGTCTACGATAGGAGTATCGTCGCAGGCAACTACTGTAAAGTCGAGATCGATGTCGGTCAAAAACAGGCGGCGCGGCTGGAGTTTGACAACTACAGGGGTCTGACCGTCTTCATAGTTAAACTCGGCAATAGAGTCTTGAGCTTGGGATTCATTCTCCAGCACATGGTTGTTTGTCATGATCACCCCACGGCTGACCAGGAAGCCAGTACCCATTCCCATTGGTCCGGAAATCCGACAAACAGCCCGTGCCTGCGCTACCCCATCAGCTAGATAACGAATGGGTAGGAAATCAGAAGTCAGATCTATCTTTTCCACGTTGGCAATTGCTGTTTCAAGCGCCCGCCGTCTACTCTCGTCTGTTACAGGAGGCTCTTGTTCACCAAGACGGCGACGGTAGCGTATTCCAACCAACCTGCGATAGATAGCTGGATGAAGGTCTTTGGCATCTTCAACCATATTTTCCTTGCCGGGGCAGTGGCGCGACATAACTTAAATCTCCGGGAGCAATACTTCTATTTATCTATCCACTCCCATTCTGAAGCTTACGCAAAATTACATAAAAGTTTACTAATTATAGATACCGGCTCAAAAGTCAAGGATCTGATAAGCCTTTTCGCTACGACATCAATCGCAACTCTCAGTCATCATTAAACATAGGAATTACGTAGTGAATTGTTACCAGCCTAATCTCTCATTTGTCACTTTCGGGAGACTAAAATCTGGAACCTGCTGTGGATAAGGATTTTAGCAAAGTCGCTACAAATGGGCTAATCTATTAGGAAATTAAGCTTAAAAGCCATACATTATAAGCTTTTTCAATTTTTGGTTCGTTTTTCCCTTGCCCAGAGTAACCAATGAGGGAGATACCCTTACCTAGTCGGTACTACCACAGAGAAAATGAGGCCATTTGAACAGAGGTGGGGTGGACGTAGGAAGTTGACCATCAACGACAAAGCTTTCTTACGGTACCATCTCCTTCACTTTTGCAACACAACCGATCTAACTGGGATTTATGCTTTAGACAGCAACTTGGTATTGAACTAAGATATAAGTTATCCGGCTCCAGCACTCAGCAACGCCCTGACTTGCCATCTTTTTGCCAAACCTTCACGTAATCTCGTGCTGTGCCTTCCTCTCTTGAATCAACCCCTGGATTTGGGATTTCTTTCGCACGTCTTCAATCACTGGAGCCGACGGTTAAAGCTCAAGCAGTTTACGGGATCGACAACCAAGCTCTTGGGTATAAGTCACCCATAAGTTCCCTCACAAAAACGAAGAGAGCGTAGAGCATTGAGTTAAATCTACATTAAATACGTGTAGATACTGGGCTAGTGAAACCGCGAATTCTCAATAATTATCAATAAGCTTGTACCGAGGGGGAAAAGACTTTTTGCTAACGAATTTTCGGCATTTCAGCCGACTTCAAAGTCATTGACTGCTGCCCCATCAAAAGCCTGCTATTTTTTGACGACTTGTTCCCAATTTTTGACAACTTATGACCACTGGGTAGGGAGCTTATTAAGTCTTATTCTCAATAATCCTCAGTTTGAGAATAACCAGCGCAAAAATTTCCCATTTTTCCCAATTTTTTGACGACTTTTTCCGATTTTCTTCAATTGAGCAACAGCTTAGGACATGACAACCGACCAGAGGGAACCCCCTCTGGACTCCCCAAAAAATTCTCCGTACCTGATTCTCTTAATAAATCTGTCCGTGTTCTTGCCAGACAGCTAATTAATCCAGCAGCACCAAGGCACCCATTTATTGATGCTGGAAATCTTTACTTCAATGCACTACTGTGGATTCCCCCAAACGGGAATCGAGCCGCTAACTTATTTGTCTGCGACGCAACTCTCTGGAGTTCAGCTTTCAGTGGAGTTCAAAGCCTCGAAGTCTTCTGGCGAAACTTAACTCAATTAAAGTGAGTAGAAAAGTAAGTTTGGAGTTGTAACAACTACTTGGACTTGGAGTAGTTTACACATTGTTGTTGCCAGAGTATGTCTGCAAAGTCAGTTCAGGGCTTCAGTAGAAAGTTTGTAAACGGGCATAGGAATCCAGTTCCCCGCAGGCTCATCACCAGTCAGAGCGAACTTTTCGCGGTCAAATGCCCAAATCACAGCAGCTTCGGGTTGATGAGAGAGACGAGTGTATCCATAGGCAAGATGCGAAACAAGCAAGTCTTGAATAATCGTGACCTGACTAATTCCCAAACTGGGGTAGATATAGCGAAGATACTGTTGGGTCATATTGAGCGTTTTACAAATATCGCTGGTAAAAGAATCCGGAAAGCTGAGACTGCCGTCTGTAGATATTAGTGTTCAATGCAAAAGTGAGATGTACTCCACCGTACTTGGCATAGCAGCAACTTTACTTGTTAATGGAGCCATGCTTCAGCAAGTCCTTGCGGAAAGAGTTGACCTGGAGCCTCTCTGTCCGTCTTTCCCACTAAATTCTCACTGCCGTGGAGAAAATGCAATGTACGTAACGATTCGAGTGCAGACAGATGTGGCGCTCGCTCTACACCAGCGACAGCAACACACGGCTGCGTCCACAGAACTGTTACAGAAAGCCAAGGAACTCGGTGTAGTGCTGGAGCCATTGCACCCTGGTGCAGAAGACCCTTATCTGGTCCCATATTTCACGGTGAAGGTACCGGACCCGGCAACCGCAGAACGCGTGATCGCCCGTCTCCAGCATTGCAAGGCAATAGAGGCAGCTTATCTTAAGCCACCAGATGAAATGCCTTGAAACTAAGACTGCCATAAATATATGAGGTATTACTATGACGAATGCAAGAAATAGACCGACTGCAGAATTCTCTAGGCAGGAAGGCTCTCCGATTGAGCGCGAGTTGATCGTAATTGCAAGACGTGAAGCTGGATTGCGGGCAACAATGGAGGGGATTGCATCTGTCGAAGGAGCAGATGTCACTCCCCTGGCGGATTTGCTTGCCTCCGAGAGTGTTACCCTGCGACCATTGTTCGGTATCAGCGAAGAGCGGATTCAAGCGAAAACTCCTTCTCTAGCCGCTGATACCGGCGCAGACGTGCTAGACCTGTCCGTTTATTACAGGGTGGAAGCTCCCGATGAACGCCTGGAGGAACTAGCAGCACGTTTACGTGAACAGGAGGTTGTGGAAGCTGCTTACGTGAAGCCACCAGCCGAACTACCTGTGGCGTTGAATGAAACATCTGAGATGCTCAATGATATGGTGCCTTCAGCAGCAGAAGCACCACCAGTGACCCCTGATTTTACTGCCCGCCAGGCGTACCTAGACGCAGCTCCGGGCGGCATCGACGCGCGCTACGCGTGGACGCAACCCGGCGGCGGCGGAGCAGGTGTTCGGATCGTTGATATAGAAGGTGCCTGGCGTTTCACGCACGAAGATCTCACGCAGAATCAGGGCGGTGTCGTCGGCGGTACTCAGTCGACGGATTTGGGGTGGCGAAATCACGGGACGGCAGTTGTAGGGGAATTTGGCAGCGACCGTACTACCTTTGGCTGCACAGGAACCTGCCCGGATGCCAATGTCCGTGCCATCTCCATTTTTGGTGGACTAGGTTCAGCTGGAGCAATCCGTCTAGCAGCTGATATGCTCAATCCAGGCGATATCATCCTCATCGAACTTCACCGAGCTGGACCCCGCTCTACCGGAATTGGGCAGCAAGGCTTCATCGCTATCGAGTGGTGGCCAGACGACTTCGACGCAATCCGCTATGCCACCAGCCGAGGTGTAATTGTTGTGGAAGCGGCGGGCAACGGAGCAGAGAACCTGGACGATCCTATCTACAACACGCCAGATCCAGGGTTTCCTCCCAGTTGGACTAACCCATTTAACCGTGCTAATCGCGATTCTGGTGCCATTTTCGTGGGAGCTGGTGCGCCACCCCCAGGTACACACGGACGGGATCACGGTCCCGATAGATCCCGCCTGGATTTCTCGAATTATGGGTTGCTAATTGATGCTCAAGGCTGGGGGCGTGAGGTGACGACTTGCGGTTACGGCGACTTGCAGGGAGGCTCAAATGAAGACTTTTGGTACACCGACGAATTCAGCGGAACCTCCAGTGCCTCGCCTATCGTGGTCGGTGCCCTAGGCTGCGTCCAAGGCGTCTTGCTTGCCCGTGGTATGAGTCCTCTCTCCCCACCCGCAGCAAGGAATTTGCTCCGAACTACAGGCTCGCCCCAGCAAGATGCACCCGGACGGCCAAGCAGCCAACGGATCGGCAACCGACCAAATCTTCGCGAGTCCATTTACGTTACCCCTGACCGCTACATCGGCGTTTGGGAGCAATTAGGGGGTGCGGCATGGGTAGCACGACATGGACTCACTAGCGCCCAGTATCAAGCTGTGTTTGATGAGCTGGTGCCCCAAGGCTATCGTCCAACTGTTCTCAGCGGCTACAGCGTTTCTAACTAGCAATGCGCTGGTGGGGATTTATACCGCTGTGTCCCCTTGCTGAATCTCCAAGGAGGCCTAAAGGGTCCAATAGTAGCGTAGCTGTCATGAGCCGCCATGCAATCCTTGAAACTGCTTCTATGTAAGGCTTATAGAAAAATCTTCAATTGCCTTAATTTGGCTATTTAGGCTGAAGAAATTTTTTCTTGAAACCCTTCTCCTGTAGAGGCTATAGCTCTTGCATGGCGGCTGGTAGCAGCTATGCTAGCTTTAGTCCTACTTATGGAAAGATGTCGAAAGACCTGATCTGCTCTGCTAATTTCTCAGCTTTTCTCGCCGCCTGTTTCGCCTTGATTTGTTCTACAACCCGTCTCACCAATTCAATTCCTTCTGATGCTGGCTCTAAGGGGGCATCTAGCTGAGGCTGTTGGTTAACCCATTGCTCAACAGGCATAATTATGCCGTTATGAAAGACTACACACTTACAGTCATGCGTACTTGACCAATAAACGTCTCGAAGAGTGCCGTCACGGAGGGCTGCGTTCACTTTCTCTAGCTGAGATTCACTCTTTGTATTTGGCGCGGCGGCGGAATCAGGCTCTCTTCCTGTGGAAAACCCCCCGCACCCCCCAACTTCATTTGTGGGGATGAGTGAGGGCGGCTGTGGGGCAGCGCCCTCACCATCCAGCCCTACAAGCTTATTGGGTAAAACAGGGTGTAACTCTGCGTAGGGCAAGGATTCTGGCGATTCTACGTTAGCATAATTTGGAGGTAGAGGGTGTAACTCTGCGTAGGGCAAGGATTCTGGCGATTCTGAGGGAGAATTGGTGCTGTTTAATAAAAAATCTGGATGCCACAAATTTTTATGTTTATACAGCGTGGTTGCACTGATTCCGTAGGCTGAGAGTGCTATACATCTGGCTTTAGCTTGTGCTGGTAAGGCATTTTTGTTAAGCAAGTCGGAGATCGCGGCGGTGATGCGCTGCCTTGCATTATCTGTTTGTTGCTGGTTCCAGTTTATTTTCGGCTCGGCTGGAGCTTCAGGCTGGGCGATTTCAAGCTTTTTACCATGCCCGTAGTGGTAATAGGGGCTTGCTTCTACACTTCGCACCCAGTAGGCGGCTTTTTGTTCTAGTTCGTTGCGGTGGTTGCACCACTGGTCAAATCCTGG
>JACCVJ010000456.1 GCA_013698215.1 Tatlockia sp.
GATTGTTTGAAGATGTGCAGTGGTTATTTCAGCAGGC
This sequence comes from Tatlockia sp., assembly GCA_013698215.1. Taxonomy (GTDB): domain Bacteria; phylum Cyanobacteriota; class Cyanobacteriia; order Cyanobacteriales; family Chroococcidiopsidaceae; genus Aliterella. The sequence continues at coordinate 38 of JACCVJ010000456.1, forward strand.
TCAAGCGTCTAAATTTGAGGACGTTACTCACAGCTTTGCCCAATCGATAGATAAGGGTCATGGACGAATTGAAATCCGCCGATGTTGGACGCTTTCACAATTGGACTATCTAATCCAAAAACCCCTATGGCAAGGACTACAAACCGTCGTTCTGGTGCAAAGTGAGCGGCGCTGTAACGGTCAAAGGACAACGGAAAATCGGTTCTTTATTAGTAGTCTACCCAGTCAGGCGGCTTTGCTTTTAAATGCCGTCCGCACCCACTGGTCAATTGAAAATTCTTTGCACTGGGTACTGGATGTTTCCTTCCATGAGGATGCCTGCCGCATTCACCGTAATTATGCTCCTCAAAACATGGCTTTACTCAGGCATTTGGCTCTCAATATTCTTGCTCAAGACTCCTCCTCCAAGCGTGGCATTGCCGCCAGACGCAAAAAGGCAGCTTGGGATCAGACCTATCTCATCAAACTCTTAACTCAATAGTTTTTATGCGGTTGCCCTGAAGATCGAGCCTATGTGAGTGCAGTGAATGACGTTTTGCGCACGTTCAGTAACCACTAGGGATTTGTCAGAGTTTAGGGAAAAGTAGAGCCGCTATTGGCGGGCATTAAAAAGTCAGAGGGGCGTTGCCTCTAGCACCGTAGGGCTACTTGTAGAATATAGCTAAAAAATCCGCAGCTTTTAATAAGAACAATTGTATTGAGAGTAATGAGCATTCCCCGTTACTATGCCAAACTGCTAAATTTGAGCCTCTTTCTGATTCTGAATCAATTGATTGTTCGTTAGTGTTCCTTAATTTACAACCTGGGGCAAGGCGTTAGAGTTTAGACACACAGTTAGCTGAGAAAATGCTGAGTTTTACATAAAAATATTCGCTCTATAAACTCAGGAAATCTATAGATTAAATTCAGATAAGCTTCAGTCCCATACCTTACACTCTAATCATATCAAAAAACTATTTTGTTAGGCAATTCATACATTAACCTCTCAAGCTCAAATTCAACTTACATTTTGGATGATAACAACTATGAACCGGAAAATTGTTAGCTTAGTTAGTACTTTAGCTTTGATGGGTAGTCTCTCTGCTTGTTCTGGTACTCCTACAACGGGAACTCAGCAAACTGTACCTGCTCCAAGTGCAGCTAGTACACCCGATGCTATGAAGCAGGGTGATGCGATGAAAAAAGATGGTGAGGCAATGAAGCAGGGTGATGCGATGAAAAAAGAAACATCTAAGAAGCCCTAATTGTTTTATTTCTCCTCTGAACAGTGTTCGTCGATTCACAACTCACCTGTTAAATTGGCTGAGTTAGCAACTGTACAAATAGTCGAGCTATCTTTATATTCTGTGCAACTCTCATGACCCAATATTCTCATCAGCGTCGCCAACTTCTGTTTTATCTAGGTTTAGGTATACTCGGTGCAGGAGCAACGACTGCTATTGGAGTAGGCACTCAGCGCAAAAATCCGATCGCAACATCTTTGCCCACTCTTGCTGCGACCAAACCGGAAGCCCCTGTCTTGGCTGTTTCTGGAAAGGCACTACCCGATTTTCAGGGGATTCAGCAGTGGTTAAATTCAGATCCTTTGTCGATCGCGGAGCTTAAAGGTAGTGTCGTCTTGATCCAATTTTGGACATTTGCTTGCATTAATTGTCAGCGCACGCTTCCCCATATCACTCAATGGCATCGCCAGTATGCAGCACAGGGGCTAAAAGTGATTGGTATTCACACGCCAGAATTTGCGTTTGAACGCGATCCGAACAACATTAAACGCGCTCTAAAGCAACATCAAATTACCTATCCTGTGCCAATCGACAACGATTACAAAACCTGGAAGGCTTACAGCAATGAGTATTGGCCCCACTTATTTTTGGCAGATAAACGTGGCTTGATGCGCTACGATCATATTGGAGAAGGCGCTTACGATACGACCGAGCAAACCATTCAACAGTTATTGAAAGAAAGCTAACGTTCCAATTCGCCCCCGCGTTCCTTCTTCTGTCATGAACCTATCTACCCTTTCCTTCCAGATTGCAATCCTCGCTGGAATCTTGACGGTTTTATCGCCTTGTGTACTGCCCATTCTACCGATATTGGTGGGTCGATCGCTCCAGTCTCATCGCTATGGTCCGGTTGCACTCGTGGTTGGATTAGTAAGTGGCTTTGCGGTCGCCGGGAGTTTACTAGGTATTAGTGCAAGCTGGTTGACGGGATTCGCTAATTTCTTACGGTATGGCGCGATCGCACTTCTGCTCGCGCTTGGTATCCTCACGCTATTGCCCAAATGGAGTTATCAATTGTTCAGCTACCTGCCGATCCAGCGATGGACAAAAGAACGTCCTCGAATTGGAATGTGGGGAGAGTTTTGGTTAGGAACTCAATTGGGACTCTTGTGGACACCCTGCGCGGGACCTGTTTTAGGAGGAATTTTGGTACTGGCAGCCGTCAATCATCAAGTGATGAGTGCTTTTGGTTTGTTATTGGCTTATGGGTTTGGGGCAGCGCTACCGCTCCTGGCGATCGCCTATGGCGGACGCAAACTCAGTCAGCGATTGCTTGGTTTGCGTCGTTACAGTGCAAACTTGCAAAGAGTTGGCGGTGCAATCGTGATTGTAACCGCACTCTCCATTCTGCTAGGTTGGGATGTGCAAATTCAACTTTGGCTCGCTCCATACTTTCCAGTGTTTTCGATTTAGAGAATTAGGAACTTCAATTATGACTTCTGCAAAGCCCGCGAAACGTTCAAAACCTCTAGCACTTCCAACTCAGACACTGCTAGCAAAAATTTTTCACTGGGCAAATCTGATAAGTCTATTTGCGATGCTGTTTAGTGGCTTGCAAATCTATAACGCCAATCCAGTGTTTGGCGGGCGTGGAGGTTGGCAGTTTCCCAGCTTTTTAACCCTGGGTGGATGGCTGGGAGGCGGACGCGGTTGGCATTTTGCGGCGATGTGGTTTTATGCGTTGAATCTGTTGTGGTATGGGTTGTATGTGCTGATTTCGCGGCGTTGGGAAAAACGATTTGCCAGTGGCAGCGATGTCAAGGCATTGCGGGAGAGTCAGAGTGCCAAGCGCAAGAATTACGCACTGCATCGGCTGGTTTATACGGCAATTCTGCCGATTTTGGTTTTGTCGATCGCCTCAGGTTTGGCAATGTACAAACCCGCCTCATTCCATTGGTTATCCAGCTTATTTATAAATTGGCAAACGCTTCGCACTATTCATTTTATTGCCGTTCCTATCGTTATTTTATTTACATTTATTCACTCATTATTAGCATTAAGAGTTGGCAGTATTCGCTTGATAAAATCAATGTTTGTTTAAGGATGATTCTAAAGATGTCAAAACCGATTTCTCGTCGTCAACTGCTACAATGGTCTGGTTTATCTAGTGCCAGTTTACTGCTCAATAGCTGCGATTCAAGTTTAGGATCGAGCGAAATTGGACAAGCCTTTGAGCCACTCAATCAAGTAACCCAAGCCTTGGTACTCACCCAAAAACCCGTTCCTGAATTCCCGGTCAGTGCGATCGAGCCAGATAAACTTCTAATCAACACCTTCGATCGAACTCCACAACTCGATCCAGTCAAATATCGCTTAAAAATTGAAGGTGAAGTCGATCGCCCAATTCAGCTTAGTCTTGCCGACCTTCACACCCTACCAGTGACATCGATGGTGATTCAGCACGTGTGTGTTGAAGGATGGGCAGCGATCGTCCAATGGGGCGGGGTACGATTGCAGGAATTAATCCGATTAGCTCAACCAAAATCGAATGCCCGCTATGTTTATTTCAAATCAGCCGATGGCTATTACGAAAGTTGGGATTTAGCCTCGGCAACCCATCCTCAAACCCTGATGGCATACCAGAAAAATGGGCAGCCTTTGTCGGCTGATAACGGTGCGCCGCTGCGCCTCGCTTCCCCAATTAAATTAGGCTACAAGCAAAGTAAATGGGTAACTCAAATCGTACTGACCCATCAGTTGATGCCAACTAAAGGATACTGGGAAGATCAAGGTTACGAATGGTTTGGAGGATTGTAAATTCGTTGTCTTTATCCATTAGGTATCAAGCTATTTTTAGAATTTCAGATTAGTTTGAAGCTAGTGATACATTTCTTACAGGCAAGTCCAATGAGTCGGTTGAATCAAGTTACAAAAATGCGTGTCACTAACAGACGGATGTTCCTTGATTCTGCTTCATTGCAGTTCCGATTCATGGCAAGTGTAGTTGGAATAAGCGTGATCGCCCTCATTACCTACCAGTGGCTCAGCCGTTGGGAATTACAGACACTACTGATGATGCAACCAGAGCGGCTTACGTCTAACCAGTTGATTGCGATCGCCGAACGTTTAACGGTACTCAGCGTAATTTTAATGATTATGATGACGATTGCAGTATTAGGAGCCAGCTTGTGGTACTTAGAACCCTTGTATCAATTTAAACAATGGGTCGCCTTAACAACTAATGGCTCTCTTGAACGATTTAATGGGCGTTATGCTCCTAGTGAAATTCGAGTTTTGGCGCATCATTGGAATAAGATGTTAACTCAACAGGCAGCAGCCAAAAACCAGCAACGTCAATTTATTAACAATGTGGCTCACGAATTGCGATCGCCTCTTAGTCTGGTACATGGATATTTGCAGCGTACTTTAAAGCGCAATCAAACTTTACCCGCAGCCCAACAGGAAAGTTTAGCCATGGCAACCGCTGAAGCAGAACGAATTACACTGATTTTGCAAGATTTGATTGACCTAGCACGGGCAGAAAGCCTCGACATCACTCTATTTCAAGAACCACTGATTCTAAATGAGTTTGTGCGTGAAATCGTCAACATGACTGAGAAGTTTGACCATCGAACGATCGAAACTAAAATCACCTCCTTCCCGGTTCGCGTCCAGACAAATCGGGATTACCTGATGCAAGTAATCGATCATCTAATTCAGAATGCCATTCGCTACTCTAAACGCGACACTCCGATTCTGATTGAACTCAATCAAATTAATAACACCGCCATTATCCAGATCTGCGATGGGGGCGATGGAATCCCTCAATCGCAGCAAGCGTTAGTATTTGAGCCTTTCTATCGCATCGATCCCTCTCGCACTCGTGCCACTGGAGGAACAGGACTAGGACTTGCGATCGTAAAAACTTTAATCGAAAAAATGGGAGGGTCAATCTCCCTCGATTCTCAACCTGGTAAAGGTTGTAC
>JACCVJ010000461.1 GCA_013698215.1 Tatlockia sp.
TTGCTCCTTTAGCAAAAGATGGAGCAATTTCAAAAATTCAGTTTCTCAAACAGCAACAGCAAGTAGACAGCGATTTAGCTGAAGTAGAAAAAAGTATTCAAGAGCAAATCAGACTCAAACTAGCCATCAATGAAGCTCAGTCGAAAGCTCAAAGTATTCTAGCTTTTGATCGCAAAGATTTGTTAGAGCGCCTAGCAGCTAATCACAAAAATATAGCCCAAATAGACAGCCAGCTAACAAAAGTGCTGGTAGAAAATAATAAGCGCATCGCCGAAATAGACAGCCAGTTGAGTAGCGCGAGTTTAAATTTGCAGTATCAAGATATTACCGCCCCAGAAAGTGGCGTAGTATTTGATATGCAAGTGCATAATTCGGGCTTTGTTGCTACTACAAGTCAACCTATTCTCAAGATAGTACCGGGAGATGCTTTAACAGCAAAAGTATTTATTACCAACCGCGATATTGGGTTTGTGCGCGCTGGAATGGATGTAGATGTTCGCATTGAGTCTTTTCCTTTTAGCGAATTTGGGGATGTAAAAGGTAAGCTTGTCTGGATTGGCTCGGATGCTTTACCACCCGATGAGGTTTATCCTTTTTATCGCTTTCCGGCAAAAGTAAAGCTAGAAAGACAATCGCTATTAGTTAATGGGCGAGAAATAGTGTTGCAATCAGGGATGGGGATAAGTACAAATATTAAAGTGCGATCGCGTACAGTAATGAGTATTTTTACCGATTTGTTTGCTAAAAATGCCGAAAGCTTGAAGTTTGTCCGCTAAGGTAGAGGCATTGCGCTGCTACGCCTCTACCTTTTTTGATCGGCAATAATCAATTATCGTATGGGCGCTGGAATCGGCGGTTGTAGCGGTGTGGGGCTTGCTTGGATAGAACGAAGACGGGGAGAAGCTAACAGTTTTTTGGTGTCGTTGAGTAAGCGAGTTCCCCACAAATTTAGTTTGAGAAACTCTAAGTCGCCATAACGACTATCTATTTTTAAAGCCGCTTCTCCCGCCGCTATGCCTTGTTGCTGTTGCCCTTGAGCGTAGAGAGCCGCCGCTATAGCTAGTTGAGGCTCGGCGGCTTGCTTATCAATTTTTAGGGCATTTTGCCAAGAAGTAATCGCGCCTTTAATATCTCCTTGCTCGTACTTAATTAAACCGATATTATTAATTGCCGGCCAAAACTTTTTATTTCCCGCCACTGCTTGATCGTATTGAGAAATTGCTTCAGGTAAACGATTGAGCTTGTAGTAAGAATTGCCCAAATCAAACAAAGCTTCGGAATCGTTGGGTTTAATCGCTAAACCTGCAAGGATATTATCTACCGCCGCTTGGTACTTTTCTTGACCAAAATTTGCCGAACCCAAAGCAAACAAAATTGCTGGATTTTTGGGATCTAAAGTTTTTGCTTGTTGCAAAGGCGCGACAGCTTCAGCAAACTTATTTGTTTGCAAATATAAGCCACCCAACAACAGCCACGACTGGTAGCTTTTGGGGGCTAATTGCGTTGCTAACCTAGCTCGCGGTAAAGCTAGTTCATATTGTTGAAACTGTGCCAACTGCGCGGCTTCTTGAGCCAAACTTAATCCTTGCTTTTCTAGTTCTACACTATTGATTTGCACCGTATAGGGAACAAGTGCTTGACCTAGTGCGGGTAAACTTAATCCCCCTGAGCCAATAATAACCAGTAACGATAACCAATAATTCCGATTCGGCACAAAAACGCCTCAACCAACTTTAGATAAATATTTCGATTACAGGGATTATGACACTAAACCACACTGATTAACCGTAACATTTCTACGGAGCCGAGCCAGAACTAATTGCTCTAGTCAAACTTGCCAAAGCGCGGTTGTAGTCTAAAATCGCTGTGACTCTATTACCTTCTGCTTGAGTTAAATCGTTTTCGGCGCTAATGACATCAGTTTGAGTTCCTACCCCAGCTTGAAAACGTAACCTTGCTAGGCGCAAAGCTTCTCTAGCTTGTTCCAAAGCAACGGAAGCTGTTTGAATATTCGCTAAATTTGATTGCAAATTGCTATAAGCTTCCTCAACTTCAAACCTTACTTGGTTGCGAGTATCAGCAAAATTTGTTTCAGAAATTGCAATATTTGCTTCTTGCGCTCTAGCCCTAGCTTTAGCTGCACCGCCATCGTACAAATTCCAATTTACATTTGCACCAAGAGAATAATTATCGCCAAAGCTTCGATCATCATTAAAAGTATCGCTGATGTTGTAGTTACTACTAACTGCAACTCTAGGCTTTATACTCGCCAGCGCAATTCGACGGTTTTGTTCGCTAATATTACGTCGTACTAACTGTTGTTGTAGCTCGGCGCGATTTTGAAAAGCTTGAATGATGCTGTCTTCTAAAGCTAAGTTCCAAACTCCGGCTATTTCTACGGGATCTGAAGCGATCGCATTGGCTACTTGGGCTAAACTTAGACGATTTACCAGTTGGCGACGAGAAACTTGCTGTTGGCTTAAAGCATTAGTTAAATTTTGATTGGCATTCGCTAGTTGTACTTGCGATCGCAAAACATCAAACCGAGTCCCCACCCCTGCTTGTTCTAGAGCCTGAGCGTCGCGCAAACTCGCTTCCGCATTGGTTACGGCTGCCCTATTAATACGTACTTGTTCGTCGGCTTGTTGCAGGTCGTAGTAGTCATTAGATACCTCTAAGCGTAGTTGCTCTGTTAGGCGTTCTACGTCTAATTG
>JACCVJ010000482.1 GCA_013698215.1 Tatlockia sp.
GTACAGAGATGTTCTTTTTTTGTCTTCTGTAGTTACTTTCAAGCGGTCGAAAGCCCAAATATGTTGCAAAAAGCGCGGTATTTCTTCAACTTTTGTAGGCAATAGTAGCGTTAGTACCTCTGGGCAATTTGCTTGGACTTCGGCGCATTCTACGGGATTGTCATCGATGAAAATAAAGCTATCTAACCCTAGATTCAGTTCGCTGGCAAGAGACTTAAGGTTTTTTGACTTAGCGTCCCAGTTTACGCGCCAAGAAATAATATGTTCCCGCTTCAAGGGCATATCTTGGCGGCACTCAAATACTTCTACAACATCTTCTTCATTGTTTTTGCTGCAAAGACAAATCAGCATGCCGCTATTGTATTGAGCCAGCATCAATTCTTGCAGCACTTGTCGCGGTGGGTCAAGTTCAATGCCTATTACTCCATCTTCGCCGCAAACGCCTTTCCATAGCGTATGGTCGCAGTCTAAGACAATTACTTTGGGGGGCGGGCTTTGAATTACGTAGATTTTGCGGGCAATTGCCGTACCAAGACTCGTATAAAATAATGGCGTGAAAGGAATATGTCCTAACTTGTCGCCTTGCTTGTCGTAGTATGTTTCTACGGGATAAGTTGTTTTTAATTCTTCACTGGAAATAACATAAAGCCCGCTCACTCCTACCAGTTGAGATAGAATCATTCCCTCTATCTGTTGAAAAAAGCTCTGAGCTTCGCCCCCGGTAATTTCTTGGGGTGAATTTGGACACAAGCAAAGAATGTAAGGAGTTTTGGCGATTTCTGTTGCGGCTTTAATAGCTTGGACAAATTCTTGGGCTGTTTGTTCAATTTTGTGGCGATCGCCTACAGACAATTCTAAAGTGCGTTCTTTTTGCCAGTCTTCCAACCTGACTAAAATTATATTAATGCCTTGTTTGTTGCTGTTAACTAAGCTATTGGGCGTAAGTAACTGCTGAAATACTTGATTATATGGGGCAAACTCTATATCTCCAGCAATCTCTAGTTCTTTAAACCAAAAAAAGAGTGATTCTGCTAGTGGTTCTGCCGTAAATGTAGCAGTAATAGCAATTGTTTCTTGGGGTTGAGCTATTTTTATTTCTGGCAAGTTATTTGCTAATTCTGCGCTCGAAGATCGCTTGAACTTTTGATCCATTGTAAGTTTAGCCTGCCTTTCAGAGTGCAACAAGAACAATAAAATGCGTAACCAATTATTTTTCTATTTCTAGGATATCATTTTAATTTAGGTTTTTTGATAACGTCAATTTTCGTTTTATCTGTCTTTAGTATGATGACATTTACCTTTATTCTTTACTTGTTGCATCACTAATTAGATTTTTCATGTTCTACAATTAATTGGGGATACAAACACATTTATTAGGTTTTTCAGGGAAATATGCGTCCAGATTGAGCAAAATTCCCAAGGCAATAAATCAGCCTTAGGTATACATATATACAATAACCGACAATATATTTATTTAGCATCAATTTAAGGTTGGCGCTTGCAAATATTGTTGTTGGATTGGCTAAAATTGCTCTTTGAAACCCTAAAATTTCCTCTGAAGTAATATTATCGGGGACACACATCCCGATGGCAGGGCTAGATTTGCTGTTATTTGATGAAGAATTGAATTAAATTGATTAAAGATATCAAAAAGTTTGGATATTGACGAAAAAATAGTATATGAGTAGCTGCAAAACACACAGCAACCCATGCTTTAGTATTATGTTGACTGAAAAAAATATTACATTGATAATTTTTTGTATCGTTAAATAGTTATAAACAGGAAGCAGTCATGAAGGTTTTGTTACAGCCAGCTTTAAATGATGCCAATTTAGATGCAAGTCAACCAAGTAGTCAGCGTCAGTTGGCAATTTCAATTAGTGCGGTTTCTTCTAGCATCAATCGCACTGTGCCGCTAAACTTATGCTTAATCCTTGATCGTAGCGGTTCGATGAAGGGGCGACCGATAGAAACGGTTAAACAAGCCGCTAATCGCATAGTAGATCGGTTGACTTATGGCGATCGCTTGTCGATAGTAGTATTCGATCACCGCGCCAAGGTATTAATACCCAATCAATTAGTAGAAGATCCAGAAGCAATTAAGGCACAGATTAACAAGCTTAAAGCTGATGGAGGTACAGCCATTGATGAAGGTATGAAGTTAGGTATTGAAGAACTAGGAAAAGGCAAAAAAGAAGCAATTTCTCAAGCTTTTTTGTTAACTGACGGCGAAAACGAACACGGAGACGACAGGCGTTGTTTGAACTTTGCCCAACTAGCCGCCGATTACAATCTAACTTTAAACACTTTAGGTTTTGGCGACCACTGGAACCAAGATATTTTAGAAAAAATTGCTGATGTAGCCGGAGGTAAACTGTCTTATATTCAAGAAGCAAACCGGGTAGAAGATGAGTTTGGTCAATTGTTTAACAGCATTCAATCTATTGGTTTAACCAATGCTTATTTATTGTTCTCTCTCGGCGCGAATGTCCGCCTAGCGGAATTAAAACCCATCGCCCAAGTTGCTCCCGACACGGTGGAATTAGCTATCAATGAAGAAGCAGACGGCAGATTGGCGGTCAGGCTAGGAGACTTGTCAAAAGATGTCAGCCGCGTAGTATTGGCAAATATGTATATCGGTAAGCTACCCCCAGGAAAGCAAGAAATCGCTCAACTGCAAGTACGCTATGACGATCCTGCTCAAAATAAATCGGGGTTACTTTCAGATATGATTGCGGTCGAAGCGAATATTGCCAGCAATTATCAACCGCAAATCAATCCCCAGGTACAAACAAATATTTTAGCTTTGGCAAAGTATCGGCAAACCCAAATGGCTGAAGCAAAATTGCAACAAGGCGACAGATCTGGGGCGGCTACACTGCTACAAACTGCTGCCAAAACAGCGTTGCAAATGGGTGATAAAAATGCCG
>JACCVJ010000503.1 GCA_013698215.1 Tatlockia sp.
GGCAGAGTGTGGGCAAGTGATGGATTGTGGAATGAAGCAGCTTGGCGGCGCAAACCAAAGGTTGAACGATTAAATCTGCAATTAATTACGCAAAACGAGACATTATGGCTCTATAGAGTAGAAGAAGTCATTTTAACTATTGAAGTAAAACCCGCCTCTTCTATCCCAAATGCGATCGCTTCAGTAGTATTAAAGCGGTTAATGAGCGCCCCCCAAGTAATCGAACGCCTGAGCTACGCCACCGCCCATTGTCAGGTCGAAAATGCCCAACTTCTGGTTGAATAGCCAGAATTAAAGTGCCATGGCGCTCTTTATACTCTTGCATTCGAGCCAGTCAATAGTTACACTTTTTTAATAATTCTCATTTTGTTTGGCGTTACCAGAGTGCGAAAGTGCGATCGCTGTTTAACCTGAAACAACTGTTATGCTCGTAAGCATCTGGCAATAACAAAAAGCTGAAAAATTACTGTTTGTAAATACTCATCCTTGGAGGATCGTAGTCAATGGGACTACCCTGGTACCGCGTACATACAGTTGTTCTGAATGATCCAGGCCGACTGATATCTGTACACTTAATGCACACTGCTCTAGTCGCTGGTTGGGCTGGTTCGATGGCTTTATACGAACTAGCAATTTTTGACCCTAGCGATCCTGTTCTCAACCCCATGTGGCGGCAAGGATTATTTGTCATGCCCTTCATGGCACGTTTAGGCGTAACCCAATCTTGGGGCGGCTGGAACATTACTGGTGGCGCAGCAACCGATCCGGGTTTTTGGTCGTTTGAAGGCGTTGCCGTTGCTCATATCGTGCTTTCTGGCCTATTATTCCTAGCTGCTTGCTGGCACTGGGTGTATTGGGATTTGGAATTATTTAGAGATCCTCGTACGGGCGAACCTGCACTAGATTTGCCCAAAATGTTCGGCATCCATTTATTTTTATCTGGTTTGCTCTGTTTTGGCTTCGGTGCTTTTCACCTCACAGGTTTATTTGGGCCGGGAATGTGGGTTTCTGACCCCTACGGTCTTACCGGGAGCGTTCAACCCGTTGCCCCCGAATGGGGCCCTGCGGGCTTTAACCCGTTTAATGCTGGCGGCGTAGTGGCTCACCACATAGCGGCGGGTATTGTCGGGATTATTGCCGGGTTATTTCACCTCACCGTCAGACCCCCAGAAAGGCTCTACAAAGCCCTACGGATGGGTAATATCGAAACTGTACTATCAAGCAGTATTGCCGCCGTCTTCTTCGCCGCTTTTATCGTAGCTGGGACGATGTGGTATGGCAACGCTACTACCCCAATTGAACTATTTGGCCCGACCCGCTACCAATGGGATCAAAATTACTTCAAGCAAGAAATTGATCGCCGCGTTCAAGAAGAAATAGCCCAGGGTCAAACCCTAACGGCAGCTTGGTCAGCAATTCCTGAAAAACTTGCCTTCTATGACTACGTTGGTAACGACCCCGCTAAAGGTGGTTTATTCCGCGTTGGCCCCATGGATAAAGGCGATGGAATCGCTCAAGGTTGGCTAGGACATCCGGTATTTAAAGATGGTGAAGGGCGCGAACTAAGCGTTCGTCGTCTGCCTAACTTCTTTGAAACCTTCCCTGTAGTTTTGACCGATGCTGATAATGTAGTCCGCGCTGATATTCCTTTCCGTCGCGCTGAATCTAAATACAGCTTCGAGCAAGCGGGAGTTACAGCCAGCTTCTACGGTGGTGCTTTAAATGGCAAAACCGTTGAAGATCCGGCGGAAGTCAAAAAGTACGCGCGTAAAGCCCAATTAGGAGAACCTTTTGAGTTTGACCGCGAAAAATTAGGCTCTGATGGTGTATTCCGTACCAGTCCTAGAGGTTGGTTTACTTACGGACACGCCGTATTTGCTTTGTTGTTCTTCTTCGGTCACTTGTGGCACGGTTCTCGGACAATTTTCCGCGACGTGTTTGCAGGGGTAGAGGCAGACCTAGAGGAGCAAGTCGAATGGGGTCTATTCCAGAAATTGGGAGACAAATCTACCCGCAAAAAAGAAGCTGTTTAAACTTTAGGCAGCAATCAAATCAACTTTGCTGGCAGTGATGTTAAGAACGGTTAAACAATCATGTAAGTCACAATTGCAAAAGAATTGTTCAGCCGTTCTTTTCTTTTAATTGGTAAAATATCAGTATTAAGTAACTAATTTGGGATTCATAATATGGAAAGCGTTGCTTACATTTTGATTTTGGCTCTTGCCATTGGAACATTGTTTTTTGCGATCGCTTTTCGGGAACCACCCCGGATTGAGAAGAAGTAAGCAGCAAAGTTTACTGAAAACTACTACTAGGTACAAATCCGATGCTACGCTTTATTTGTAGCATCGGATTTTGCTATATTTGCCTCGCTACTCAAAACTTGTCTTGCTAATCCCTGTTGCCTCTATGCAATGCCCCTTTTGCCAGCATCCCGATAATAGAGTGCTAGAATCCCGCGCCACCGAAGCTGGGCAAAGTATCCGGCGGCGGCGAGAATGCTTAAGTTGTTTGCGTCGGTTTACAACTTACGAGCGGATAGAATTTGTGCCAATTACCGTAATTAAGCGAACAGGCGATCGCGAATTATTTGACCGCTCCAAAATTTTGCGGGGAATAGTTCGCGCTTGTCAAAAAACCGGGATTCCTTACCTCAAATTAGAGGCAATAGTAGATGAAATTGAATCCCAATTACAACAGCGCGCAGTCCGGGAAGTTACAAGCTTAGAAATTGGCGATCTAGTCTTAGAGCAACTAAAAGCAATTAGTGAAGTTGCTTACGTGCGGTTTGCGTCAGTTTATCGCCAATTTAAAAATATTCGCGACTTTGTAGAAACTTTGGACGATTTAAGTAATTGTGCTACTGAACCCCATCCGGAAGTTTTTACAGTCACGGCAATGAGCTAAAAATTGCTATTTAATGAAGATTAAAAGAATTTGCACCCCTAAGCTCAGGTATAATGATGGGTCTGGATACTAATGCGTTTAGAATTACCAAGTCCTAAGCTAGGATGAGAATAAAAGTAAATCGCAAAAATGTGTTCAGGCGATCGCCGTCCATTACCACCGGGAACACTAACCCGAAGATTGTAAATCCTCGACCTTAGCAAAGAGCAACAGATCGAGGCTTAGGTGTAAATTGCCGCTATCACAAGCGCGCAGGTGCATCGTAGGAGGCAAAAAACTACGGAGACTAACAGCAGGAAAAATTAGCATGGTCAATCAGAAACAAACTACTTTAGATATTGGCTTTACTCACGACGATTTTGCTGCACTGCTCGATAAGTATGACTATCACTTTAGCCCAGGTGATGTTGTGGCAGGTACAGTATTTAGTATGGAGCCGAGGGGCGCTCTGATTGATATTGGTGCTAAAACCGCCGCTTATATTCCCATTCAGGAAATGTCAATTAACCGGGTAGATGCCCCGGAAGAAGTATTACAATCCAACGAAACGCGAGAATTTTTTATTCTTACCGATGAAAACGAAGACGGACAGCTAACCCTTTCCATTCGTCGCATCGAGTATATGAGAGCTTGGGAGCGAGTAAGACAACTGCAAACAGAGGATGCTACCGTGCGATCGGGAGTTTTCGCTACAAATCGCGGTGGTGCTTTAGTTAGAATTGAAGGCTTGCGCGGCTTTATTCCTGGCTCTCATATCAGCACTCGCAAACCTAAAGAAGATTTATTAGGCGAAGAATTACCATTAAAATTTTTAGAAGTAGATGAAGACCGCAACCGTCTAGTTCTCAGTCATCGTCGCGCCTTAGTAGAGCGCAAGATGAATCGTTTGGAAGTCGGCGAGGTTGTAATTGGAACTGTACGCGGCATTAAACCTTACGGTGCTTTTATAGATATTGGTGGAGTAAGCGGATTACTACACATTTCCGAAATTTCTCACGATCACATCGATACGCCTCATAGTGTATTCAACGTCAATGACGAACTAAAAGTTATGATCATTGACTTGGATGCGGAAAGAGGACGGATTTCTTTATCTACCAAGCAATTAGAGCCAGAACCCGGCGATATGATTAAAGATCGGCAATTGGTCTTTGATGGCGCTGAAGAAATGGCTGCTAAGTATCGTGAACAAATGCTTGCCAAGCAGCAGGGGATTACAGTTAGCGAAGACGAATTATCTGACGAAGATATCCCCGACGCAATGGAAGAAGCGATCGCCCCAACGGACGAAGATATCCCCACAACAAGCGAAGATGTCTCCGACGCAAGCGAAGATATCCCCGACGCAATGGAAGAAGAGATCGCCCCAACGGACGAAGGTATCTCCACAATAAGCGAAGATGTCTCCGACGCGAGCGAAGATATCCCCACAATAAGCGAAGATGTCTCCATGGTGGAAGAAGATGTCTCCGACGCAATGGAAGAAGCGATCGCCCCAACGGACGAAGGTATCTCCACAACAAGCGAAGATGTCTCCGACGCGAGCGAAGAAGTCTCCGCAACAAGCGAAGAAGTTTAAATTCGGCTATTCGTAGGTCAATTTATCAGCTAAAAAAGAGGGAAATTTCCCTCTTTTTATTTATTTGTCGCACAATTTGGGAGATCGGAATTTTTGGCAACTATTCAATGCAAAAACCGCACTTTTACGAACATTGAGGCAATCATCTTTGATAAAGATGGGACTCTTGAAGATAGTCAAACTTATTTAAGAAGCTTAGGACAAAAAAGATCGCGCATTATCGACGCGCAAGTTCCTGGCATTGGGGAACCACTATTAATGGCTTTTGGCATCAATAGCAATAAGCTCGATCCTACCGGACTATTAGC
>JACCVJ010000499.1 GCA_013698215.1 Tatlockia sp.
AGGAGCCAAAAATAAAGTGAAACTTGCAGTTTACGGAAAGGGTGGCATCGGCAAATCTACAACTAGCTGTAACATCTCTGTTGCCTTAGCCAAGCGTGGCAAGAAAGTATTGCAAATTGGCTGCGACCCCAAGCACGACAGCACTTTTACTTTGACTGGGTTTTTAATTCCCACAATTATCGATACGCTTCAAGAAAAAGATTATCATTACGAAGATGTCTGGGCTGAAGATGTCATCTATAAAGGCTACGGCGGCGTAGATTGCGTAGAAGCTGGTGGGCCTCCGGCGGGTGCTGGTTGCGGTGGCTACGTGGTGGGAGAAACCGTAAAATTGCTCAAAGAACTCAACGCCTTTGACGAGTACGATATTATTTTGTTTGATGTTTTAGGTGACGTAGTATGTGGTGGCTTTGCTGCACCCTTAAACTACGCCGACTATTGCCTAATCGTTACAGATAATGGGTTTGATGCTTTATTTGCCGCAAACCGAATTGCTGCTTCTGTAAGAGAAAAGGCGCGTACCCATCCTTTGCGCCTAGCTGGATTGATTGGCAACCGTACTTCTAAACGCGATTTAATTGAGAAGTATATCGAAGCTGTACCCATGCCAGTATTGGAAGTATTGCCCTTAATTGAAGACATCCGCGTCTCTCGCGTTAAAGGTAAGACTTTGTTTGAAATGGCAGAAACAGACCCCTCGCTAAATTATGTGTGCGATTACTACTTGAGTATTGCCGATCAAATTTTAGCCAGACCAGAGGGCGTTGTACCTAATGATGCTCCAGACCGCGAATTGTTCTCTTTACTGTCTGATTTCTACCTCAATCCCGTAACTCCCGCCGCTAATAAAGAAGAAAAACTAGATTTGATGATGGTTTAATAGGTCTAGTTTGGAGGATGGGGATTAGAATCGATGGCTTTTTTTGGTAGCCTAAAAAACTCGTTAAAACAGAAGTGGTTGCAATATTTTCAAAGCAATCGCTGCTGGATTAGCTTGCATTCTAGCGTTGCTACTCCTGGCGGTGGCAAACGTCCCCCATCTTACCTCATCCTGGGAGTAATTAATGCCCTAGAACCGCAGCTACAGGAATTGATGCTACCTTTCTCAAAGCTGAACCTGAATGTAGATACTTTAATTGATGTATTAGAGTTAAATTTCGATCCAGATTTGATGTTAGGTAACTCTACTCAAGCCACCATTGAGGAAAAAAAACGACAAATTGAAGTAGATGATTTGTTGCAGATTAACCTTGATGATGACTTTGCAGTATTTGTTGACGAAGCGGAAAGCTGGGAAAACGGTTCCTCTGTCTCGAAACAAGAACAAGCCGCCTTTACAATCACCTCTTTAGATGAAATCGTCCTCGACGAAATAGAGGCAGAAACTTTAGATAATAATTCTGTAGTTGTAAATTTTTCTGATGATGATGTGTTTTTGGGTGGTGGAGAGGAAGTAAGGAGCAAACTTGAATTTATATCCAGCAGCGATTTCACCGCAGAGGAACAACAAATTCAAGACTCTCAAGATATTTCTGGTCTATTTCCCAACTATTAACCGAGGATAACTTGAAAAAAGCGAAAGATTTTTTGCTTTAATAACCAGTTGCTGTACCCTTAAAAACTGAAATTTTACCTATTCCTTAGAAATTAAAGGGGAGAATACTAAATTTATGACCGTAGCTCAAACTGAAGCTTTAACCTTTGAATGCGAAACTGGTAACTATCATACTTTTTGCCCGATTAGTTGCGTAGCTTGGCTTTACCAAAAAATTGAAGATAGTTTTTTCTTAGTAATTGGGACAAAAACTTGCGGCTATTTCCTCCAAAACGCTATGGGAGTAATGATTTTTGCTGAACCCCGTTATGCAATGGCGGAATTAGAGGAAGGAGATATTTCTGCTCAACTAAACGATTATGAAGAACTAAAACGGTTATGTTTGCAAATTAAGCGTGATCGCAATCCTAGCGTAATTGTTTGGATTGGGACTTGCACGACTGAGATTATTAAGATGGATTTGGAAGGGTTAGCACCAAGATTAGAGTCAGAAATTGGCATCCCCATTGTTACAGCCCGTGCTAATGGCTTAGATTATGCCTTTACTCAAGGGGAAGATACGGTACTTGCAGCAATGGCAGCCCGTTGTCCTGAAAAAGTATCGGTAGTAGAATCTGAGAAAAAAGAACGCAATGCGATCGCTTCATTACTCAATTTTGGTAAAAAGAAGGAAGATGTCGCCGCCGATGAATCGGAGTATGTCAGCCATACACCATTAGTTTTATTTGGTTCTTTACCCGACCCTGTAGTTACGCAGCTAACTTTAGAACTCAAAAAGCAAGGCATTAAAGTGTCAGGTTGGCTACCTTCTAAGCGTTACACCGAATTACCTGTTATTGAAGAAGGGTATTATGTCTCTGGTGTCAACCCCTTTCTCAGCCGCACCGCCACAACTTTGATGCGTCGGCGCAAATGTAAGTTAATTGGTTCGCCTTTCCCGATTGGCCCCGATGGAACTCGCGCTTGGATTGAAAAAATCTGCTCGGTGCTAGGAATTACGCCTAAAGGTTTAGATGAGCGGGAGGCGCAAATCTGGGCAAGTATGGAAGATTATTTGCAGCTAATTCGCGGTAAGTCGGTCTTTTTTATGGGCGACAACTTGCTAGAAATATCCTTAGCACGGTTTTTGGTACGCTGTGGGATGACTGTACCAGAAATTGGCATCCCCTACATGGATAAGCGTTTTCAAGCGGCAGAGTTGACGCTGTTAGAGACTACTTGCAAAGAAATGGGTGTACCTTTGCCGAGAATTATTGAAAAGCCAGACAATTACAACCAAATTCAGCGCATTCAAGAAACTCGCCCAGATTTAGTCATTACGGGGATGGCTCACGCAAATCCGCTAGAAGCGCGAGGGATTAATACCAAGTGGTCGGTAGAATTTACCTTTGCTCAAATTCACGGCTTTACTAATGCGCGAGACATTTTAGAATTGGTAACTCGTCCTTTGCGTCGCAACAATAATCTTAAAGATTTGGGTTGGGAGAAGTTGGTTAGAGAAGAAGCAAAAATTTAGGAGCTTATAAGGTGCGATCGCACTTGCTAGTAAATTGAAGGTGCGATCGCTAACTATAATTGAATTTCCTTCAACTTCCGGTCTTTAACCCAGCTTCTGAGCAACTAAACGACGTTATTCCCAGCCTTAACGATGACTATGCTCGGCTAAAAGTGCTTGCGCTCTTGGCTTGTATATTAAATAAAATAATGCCTCAATGTAACGCAATAAGTCTTCACGGTTTTCTTTAGAAGTAAAGTTCCAAAACCCATAAATTCGCGCTAGAGTTAGCAGCTTTGTAGTGTGAATTTTCCAAGTATAGGTAGTATCAACTCGGTCAATACCTCGTGTCGAAATTTCATACCAGTAATTGGGGTTTTGTTCGCACTTAGTTACAAACTCAA
>JACCVJ010000538.1 GCA_013698215.1 Tatlockia sp.
CAAGCAAACCAAGCGTTACATAATTATTTATTTAATGGCAGCGTAGAAACCTGGACGGCGAGAGAAGTTCACAAGGATGCGGTCGGCAATATTATTAGAACTGTAGAGCGGATAAGTAAAGTTACTAAACCAACTCCATTTTGGGCGATCGAGCGCGTGTTGGGTAAGAATTTGCCTGTACTTGAGGCGATGCAAGTATTGCTGACTGAAGGCGTGGCAACACCAGACCAAGCTAGGATTATCGCTCTTGGCATAAATAAGATCCAAAGCGATCTATCGAACCTAAATACACCCCAGAACTCGTAGCAAGAATCATTAGCGTGTTTCGGCAGACGGGTAGCGATTAAGCTGCTTACTTTTCATTAGGTTGAAGCGCGATCGCTCTAGTAGGCGCGATAATTACTTCGCACGTAGGAGGTTGCAATTGCAACCTTTTGTTTCTGTGCGATCGCTAGCACTTGATTAGCTTGCTGGTTTCTCGCGCCGCTCAAATCTCGTAGGATGAACGGCAGCAAAAGTGATCGCCATTGTAATATTCAAGTTGGGAACATTTTCTCTTAAGTGGAGGGAACTGTGAGGCAAATTTTCACCTGTTTAACTATTATTGCTGGCTTTATTACAGCAATTTTTTGGCTTTGTTCTGCTCTTGCGAGAGTCCGTAAGCAAAATGAGCCAAATCAGGAAGGGTGGATAAACCCTGAAATTCGGATGGGAGATATAAATTTCCTAGCTACCATTAAACTTCAGTCGAAGTGGAATACAGCCGCAGCAATTGCATCTGCAATAACAGGATTATTCCAGATTCTCGCGACAGCGAACACACCATAGCACTGTGCCGTAATGTAACAGACAGGTTCGCTATAAGACGTGCCTATTCTTTTTAAGTCGCGTCTACCAATTCAAGACGCACGCGCTTGCCAATTGCTTTTGCAGCGCGCTCAATAGTATCTAGAGTTACCGATTGGTTATTCGGGTCAAGCAGTCGATCAAGAGATGACCTACTTGTTTTCATCTGTTTCACCATCGCCGTTTTTGTTAATTTCTTTTCCTCCATCACCTGTTTAACCTGCCAAGCGATCACCCGTTTGATTGCAAGTGATTCAATCTCGGCAAGTGTCTTTTCTTCTTCCAAGAAGTCGTCAAGAGACGAGCCAATATAAGGGTTGTTTGTCATCCAGATGCCTCCAATTTCCGTCTACGTTGTAAAGCCAACTCCAATTCGCGCTTTGGAGTTTTCTGCGTTTTTTTGATAAATCCGTGCAGCAAAACCATCCTGCTTTCATAGATACAGAACAGCACGCGGGCAATTCGAGCAGAAGGCAGATCAGTGCGAACCTCAAATAGTCCATTCCCCATTGGGCGGCAAGTCGGCATTCCAACTGGCCAACCAAATTCTACTGTTTTGATATCAGTGCCAACCAAAAACCGCTCTTTCTTCTCTAAAGCCTTCAACCATTCGCGGACTGGCTCTTTGCCAGTCTCGGTTTGATAAAAGGTTGCAGGGATTCGCTTTTCTGTCATCTACATCTATTTGTACCAAAAAAGGTACAAATGTGCAAGCTAATGCACCTTACTTCCGTTAACAAGTCAGCTTTAGAACTCGATAAAACTAGAGTTGTGGCTTCTTTAGACCAAATTCAGCCGCAGCAACGTAATCCTGAACAGGGTTCCCAGTCTGTTTAACTTGCTGCTTGACCGATGAGCTAGGCAATGACAAACCATAGCCGCAAGCCTTTAAATAATCGTCAATGAATTGTTTTGCTGCTGGATTTGGTTGATTCATAGGCAAGTAAGTTGAAAGCTAACTACTGCAAAGCTTTAAAGTTTATTTTAGAGCTAAGTTTTAGCCTTGGGTGTGGAAGTTTCAGCGCAGCCACTTTTTAGTGGCGTAGCGTCTGCGTTGAATACTTCGACTTGGTAGGTCTTTTAAATACTTCGCACTTCTTCGGAATTTGCGATTGCAGATTTTTCGCATACTGCGCTCGTGCGCCAGCGCTCGTACTCCTGTACGGGTGTCCACTGGGATACGTGCAAAAAGGTTTTTTGAAATAGCAACTTAACCTAGTTGTACAGAGATTGAATAAAAGGTTCTACCAAAGAAGACAATCGCATAAATGCCTATTTCATGCGCTTGTCTTACGCCGATCATGAAAGCGTGGGTTTAAAGCTTATCGCTCACAACTGGTTGCGGGTTTTCCCTAGTGGGTTAATTTGTCTGGAAGCCTTTAGATACTTGCCTTTCCATCGATCAAACTAATAAGACTTTAGTCTTATTAGTTTGACAGTCGATAGGAGTTTCGATGG
>JACCVJ010000546.1 GCA_013698215.1 Tatlockia sp.
CGGCTAACTTAACAACTTCAATATCTAAATCTAGTGCTTCTGATACTTGCTCTAAAGTTAACCCCATTTTCAACAGCCGAGGTAGTGTTTCTAGCTTGCCTTCTAGCTTGCCTTCTAGCTTGCCTTCCTCTTGTGCTTCTCGATAAACTCTAGTGTTTTTAATCAGGTCTAACCCTAGCATTGCTTCTACCTCCTGACGGCTGAGATGAGGAAACTTATATATTACTATTGTCTCAATAAATTCTAAAATTTGCTGCTGAAGTTGCTCATCTGTTAATTGTTGCCTTGCTTGCGAAATTAGGTTTATGGCTTTTGCTGAAGCTGTTTTGTTACTTTCTACTACTAACTGGACAATTCCCACCCCAAGAGATTGATTTGTGCCTAATTCGTCTAAATATACTCTGCGGACGCGATCGCTACTTAAAAGAAATTGATAAGGAACAGGTTGCTGTGATTCAACACTCCGCCGAGGATAAACTACGATCGCCTGCCAATTATTCACTACTTTGTATTGGTACAGATACAAAAAGATTTCCGCAAATAGGCGATAGTAAAAGGTTTCATCTAGCTGAAACTGCACTTCAACAAAATAAATTGGCAAGTTTGGTTTGTCTATTGGCGGCAGAAATAACCCATCCAAGCGAAAGGCGACTTGTTTAAGTTCAATAGAGGTAAATTGATAGTCGCTGGCAAGGGAAGGGGATTGACCGATTAATTCAAAAAATATGCTAGGAAATTCTTGAAACAGATAATAGAAAAGAGCATCGGTTTTCACAATCAATCGCCAACAAGTTCAAAGTTGATTTTAGGGTGAAATGCGATCACACTTAACATACATCCCTACAATTTTTGACTTTGGTAGATGAACCTTAATTATCTAAAGTTCCGAAGCGCTATCTGGTGCAACTACTTCTCCCGTACCAATTTCTAAAATCCTATCTTGGTCGGTAATAAGCTGGCTTAGTTCTTTAACTTGCAGATTCATTTGTTCGCAAGCAGCCTTAAGTTGGGCGGAAAAAGTATTGAGATTGTCACCATAGCCACATTGTAGCGCTGCTGTTTCAATTCCCTGTTGAGCATTAGCTCTAGCACAATCAACTAATTCTGTGCCTTGCAATGGTATAGATGATGCCATAACCCTGACAATTTTTACTTAATTATTAGTTGCTAATTTAGCAACCTCTCATTCCTAAAGACATCCTTCTTGTGGAAGAAGGCTGCAACTTTAGACTTTTTTCATCACCACCACAATTATTTTTAGTGACTAGCTAGGTTATTTCCTGGAGACTCTTTCCAAAGCCAGTTGAATCAACCTGTCTACTAATTCGGGAAAGGAAACGCCACTTTTTTCCCACAGTTGCGGGTACATACTTGTAGCTGTAAATCCTGGTAAGGTATTGATTTCATTAATTAATACCTTACCAGTAGCTTCTACATAGAAGAAATCTACTCGTGCGAGTCCCGCCGCATCGCTTGCCTTAAAAGCTTGTAAAGCCATTTGTTGAACTTTTTGGGCAATTTCATCGGGAATGTTGGCGGGGATAAACCAGTCGGCTTTACCTTGACTGTATTTTGTGTCGTAGTCGTAAAAATCGCTATTGTAAGTAATTTCGCCCACCACCGAAGCTTGGGGATTATCGTTGCCTAATACAGCACATTCTATTTCGCGTCCCACTACCGCCGCCTCGACAATAATCCTTCGGTCTAAACTAGCAGCATGGTCTAAAGCTTGTTCTAACTGGTCGCGCGATCGCACTTTAGTAATGCCTACAGAAGATCCTAAATTAGCTGGCTTCACAAAGCAAGGATAGCCAAGTTTTTGCTCGATTTCGTCGCCCAATTTGGGAAATATACAAGGATTTGACCATATTTGAGAACGGTTAATTGCCATATATTCTACTTGCGCTAATCCTACTTGAGCAAAAGCCATTTTCATCGCAATTTTATCCATTCCCAGCGCCGAACCCAAGACCCCCGAACCAACAAAGGGAATTTGCATTAAGGTCAATAATCCTTGGACTGTCCCATCTTCGCCATTTGGCCCGTGAAGGATGG
>JACCVJ010000555.1 GCA_013698215.1 Tatlockia sp.
ACATAGGTATGGTGATAATTGCCATTTTCTGCCAAAGCTGTGTAAACGCGCGATCGCACTTCTACCATTACGGCAGTAAAAAACACAGATTCCAACCGCAACTCTGGGCTATTCTAAATAAATTAGAAATAAGCCATTAATTAAGCAGATATGAAGCTGGCAGCAAGAGTAGGTGAGGTAACGCCGTCAATAACTTTAGAAATCGCCGCTAAAGCCAAGGCGATGAAGGCGGAGGGAGTTGAGGTTTATAGCTTTAGCGCTGGAGAACCGGATTTTGACACTCCAGAACATATTAAAGCCGCCGTCAAAAAAGCCTTAGATGAAGGCAAAACTAAGTATGGCGCGGCGGCGGGAGAACCAGCCTTAAGAAATGCGATCGCCCAAAAGTTGAAAACAGACAATAATCTCGACTACCAAGGGGAAAATATCATTGTCACTAATGGCGGTAAACATAGCTTGTTTAACCTCATGATGGCGCTGATAGAGGCAGGAGACGAAGTGATTATCCCTGCGCCCTACTGGCTGAGTTATCCCGAAATGGTCAAACTAGCTGCCGGAACACCAGTTATTGTCAATACGGCGGCTACGGGCTACAAAATCACTCCAGAACAGTTAGATGGGGCAATTACACCCAAAACTAAGTTACTTGTCCTGAATTCTCCTTCTAACCCCACTGGCGTTGTGTATACACCGTCTGAGATTGAGGCAATAGCGGAAGTTGTAGTCAGACGAGATATTTTAGTTGTTTCTGATGAGATTTACGAGAAAATTATCTACGATGGGGCGCAACATATTAGTATTGGCTCTTTAGGTAAAGAAATAGGCGATCGCACTATTATTAGTAGTGGATTTGCCAAGGCTTACGCTATGACTGGTTGGCGGGTTGGCTACTTGGCAGCATCGGCAGAAATAATCAAAGCTGTAAGTACAATTCAAGGACATAGTACGTCAAACGTCTGTACTTTTGCTCAGTATGGCGCGATTTCGGCGTTGGAAAGTTCCCAAGATTGCGTTGAACAAATGCGCCAAGCTTTTATAGAACGTCGTCAGGTAATGTTAAATCGCCTTAATGATATTCCCGAACTTGTTTGCGCTAAACCCGATGGGGCTTTTTATATGTTCGTCAATATCAGCAAAACGGGGTTAACTTCTCTAGAGTTTTGCAAAGCATTATTGGAAACTCAGCAAGTGGCGGCAATTCCTGGAGTAGCTTTTGGCGCAGACGATCATGTCCGTTTATCTTATGCTACCGACCGAACTTCTATTGAAAAAGGTATGGATAGGTTAGATAAGTTTGTTAGTAGTTTGCGAACTTAAGAAAAAATGCTCAAACCTACTGGCGGTACAATTGCGGCTGGAAATCAAAAAACCGCCGCCGCAGGAATTGAAATGTTGCAACTAGGGGGTAATGCTTTTGATGCGGCGGTGGCGGCGGTTTTAGCATCCTTTGTAACTGAGTCTACCCTAACATCGGCGGCGGGTGGGGGCTTTTTATTAGCTCATACTCAAGCTAACAAAAATATTTTATTTGACTTTTTCTCCCAAACTCCCCGCGCCAAAAAGCTGCAAGCCCAGCTTAATTTTTATCCTGTTGATATCAACTTTGGCGATGCGATTCAAGAGTTTCATATTGGCTTGGGTGCGATCGCTGTACCAGGAAATATTGGCGGGATTTTTCACGTACATCAAAGGTTAGGTAGATTACCTTTTAAAGTGGTTGCAGAACCCGCTATTCACTATGGAAATAATGGCGTAAAAATAGAGGATTTTCAACATTACTCTGCAAGTATTCTCAAACCGATTATTTTTGCTGCTCCAGAAATGAAAAGTATATACGCACCAAAGGGAGAAATACTTAAAACTGGCGAAACTTTTTTTATGAAAGATTTTGCTAATACTTTAGCTTACTTGGTAGAGGAAGGCGTACAAGAATTTTATCAAGGTGAAATTGCCCATCAATTAGTAAAAGATTGTCAAGAGTTTGGGGGTTATTTAAGTTTAGAAGACTTAAAAAGTTACCAAGTTATCGAGAGAGAACCATTAATCATCAACTACAGAAACAATCTGCTTTTAACTAATCCATCTCCTAGTTCTGGCGGTACATTAATCGCTTTTGCTTTAGAATTATTAGCAAAAATAGATTTAACTAATGTTGAATTTGGTACGCCCAATCATCTACAAATACTCATAGAAGTAATGCGGTTAACAAATACTGCTAGAAATCGAGAAAATGTTGAACAAAGCTTTTTAAATGGCGAACATATTAATCAATACCAACAGCAATTAGTTAAATCTGTAAATAAGTGGGGAAGCACAACTCATATTAGTGTCATTGATGCGGAAGGCAATGCTGCAAGTACCACCACTTCTCACGGTGAAGGTTGCGGCTATGTAATTCCTGGTACAGGTATAATGATGAATAATATGTTGGGAGAAGAAGATTTGAATCCCTACGGATTTCATCAATGGCAAGAAAATGTCCGGATTTCTTCGATGATGTCTCCGACGATTGTACTTAAAAATAATCAGCCAGAAATTGCTTTAGGATCTGGTGGATCTAACCGCATTAGAACGGCAATTTTACAAGTGATATCTAATATCATTGATTTTAAAATGCCTGTAGAATTAGCTGTAAATAGTTATCGGATTCACTGGGAAAATAATTTAATAAATATATAACCAGGGTTGAGTCAGAAAGTAGCAAACTTAGAAAGCGATCGCCTTATTTTATGGAATCAGCAAAATATGTTTTTTGGTGGAGTGCATACAGCGATGGAACTTGAAGGTATTATTACGGGTGCTGGCGATCGCCGCCGCAATGGTGCGATCGCATCTCTATAAAAACTTACTTCAGTTTCTCGTAAGCCGCCAAAATAATTCTCTCGGTTTCTGCCCAATTAATGCACTTATCTGTTACAGAAACGCCATATTTTAGCTGATGTAAATCGCTAGGAATCGATTGGCTACCTTCGGATAAGTTAGATTCTAACATCATGCCAACTACAGAAGTATTGCCTTCTAAAACTTGCTGGATTACATTTTCAAACACACCAGATTGTAACTTGTAATCTTTATTTGAATTGCCATGACTGCAATCAATGACAATTCTCGGTGGTAAATTTGCTTGCTTTAATTTTTCTTCAGCATCTTTAACACTTTCCGCTTCAAAATTAGGTTTACTACCACCACGTAAGATAACATGACCGTAGGCATTACCTTTAGTTTTAAAACTACTTACTTGCCCTTTATGATTAATTCCTAAAAAATTGTGCGGACTTTTTGCCGATTCTAAAGCATTTAAAGCTACTTTAATATTACCATCTGTACCATTTTTAAAACCTACAGGCATAGATAACCCGCTTGCCATTTCTCGATGGGTTTGCGACTCAGTGGTACGCGCTCCAATAGCTGACCAGGAGATTAATTCACCAATGTATTGAGGTATAATTGGATCAAGGGCTTCTGTAGCAGTCGGTAAGCCTAATTCTGCAAGTTTTATTAGCAGTCTTCGCGCTGTCAACAAGCCTTTTTCAATTTGAAAAGAATCATCCAAATCGGGATCGTTGATTAATCCTTTCCACCCTACGGTTGTACGTGGTTTTTCAAAGTAAACTCTCATAATTATCAAGAGTTTGTCTGCAACTTTATCTGCTAAAAGCTTAAGTTTGTGGGCGTATTCTTCCGCAGCTTTTGGATCGTGGATAGAACAGGGGCCTACTACTATAAATTTTCTGCTATCTTGAAATTCTAATATTTTCTCAATTTCTTGCCTAAATTTCAAAATATCTTTTTCTAGATGCTCCTCTATTGGCAAAATCTTTCTAAGTTGTTCGGGCGTAATCAAAGTATGAGAATTTTCAATGTGAGTATTAGATAAATGATTGTGCATTGTGAGTAATTCCTGACTTTTGGGTAAAGTGCGATCGCAATACTATTATTTTAGAGATTGGCGAAATGATAAAAGTTTAAGTACATGAAAAAAATATGGAGGTTTAATTAAATTTTTTCGGATTTTTTATTTTAACGCAATCAATTACGACGAATCTTAAAGCTTTGCGTAACTGCGGGGTTGCAGTGACAGCAGTATTTTAGATCCTAGCCTAATCTCTGCTGGTTATTGTCGCCATTGACAGATTCTGGCAAAAACTGCTTCTCAACCCTTTGACAGATTTTCTACCTATCCATTGAGATTAAATTGCTTGGCTACAAGTAGCGCCAATTTTCGACAACCAACTCCTTGTAGTTTTCCTTCTAGCAAAACGTAATATCGAATTAGCCTGTCATTTTGGGGTAAATTTGGCATAAATTTAAGTAGATAATGGCAATTTTGTTCGCCAGCAGGGGAAAATCTCTACAACTGTTACGGTTTGTTACTTTGCTTTAATTTAACAGTTTTGTTGCGGTGATGCGATCGCAGTTGATTTTAGCCAGTAAATTCTACTAAATTTTAAAATATGTTTATTTACCTAGCAATTCAAAAAATATTTTTTTAGTTACCTGATTAGGTTATTAGTATTTAGTAGCACTTAGTTTTATAAAATGATTTATGTTTATACCACCACTAAATACAACTACTATTTGGGCTATTTTAGACGATGAAATAGATGACAAAATAGTTAATCAGCTAGTTTGGCATTATTTAGGGTATGAATACGATTATCAGACAGAAAGTTGGCGCAATAATAAGGTAAGTTCTGATTGGCGCGATGAATATTCCGAACCACCAGATTTTTTAGAAAGCCGCCAAGCCACCGTAAAACTAACTCGTTCTATTCCTCCAGAAAACAAACAGTTATTAAAAGAAGAACTAGGTTTTAAAGGTTATAAAATAGGAGAATTTACTCCTAGACATACTCGCCGGGCTACGGTGGCAAATTGGTTATTGAGTTATTTAAAAATTAGTAAATAAGCCTATAAACTATTAATACATTCTGGAGTGTTATTTTTAGGATTATTAACTTTTGTGCTAACAGTACAGCTAGTCATTAAATCAGCTTGATAGGGGCGCAAAAGCTGCTGTAGTTGTGGCTGTTGCGTTTCTGAATCTAACCAAAGTTCGTAGTTTTTTGATTCAAGAATTACAGGCATTCGGTCATGAATAGGGCGCAGTAAATCGTTAGCTTCGGTAGTTAATATAGTACAAGAATTAATAATGTCTTCATCGGGTGACTTCCACTGCTCCCACAATCCTGCAAAAGCAAATAGTTGTGCGTTTTGCAGGCGAAAATAATAAGGTTGCTTTTTCTTTTCTTGACGTTGCCATTCATAGAAACCATCAGCAATTATTAAACACCGCCGCCGCTTAAAAGCAGCTTTAAAAGAAGGTTTTTCGCTTACGGTTTCTGCTCTAGCATTAATTA
>JACCVJ010000607.1 GCA_013698215.1 Tatlockia sp.
CAATTTTGGGGTTTACAGATTTATTAGATCGAGTATTTTCTAATAACTTTTTGCCTGTAGTCATAATTCGCCGGATTGGTTTATTGATGTTGCGTCGAGTACCACCAATTAAAGTATTTGCTTTAAAGCTAATGACTGGTTTAAAAGGACGCACCCCAGAAATAGCCCAGAAGTTTTAGTTTTTGGGCAATTCAATTGTCTGATTACTTTTGATTTTGTCTGTCAGTGTCTTTGCTAAGTTCATAAAATCTGAAGGCATCATAATTATGGTTGTTGCATTATTTTCTGCACCAATTTCTGTCAGCATTTGCAGTCGGCGTAATTCTAAGGCTATGGGGTTTTTATCGATATTTTGAGCGGCAGCCGCTAATTGCAATGAGGCTTCGTGTTCAGCCGCAGCTTTAATTATTCGGGCGCGTTTTTCTCTAATTGCTTCGGCTTATTTTGCCATTGCCCTTTGCATAGCTAAAGGGATTTCTACATCTTTCATTTCTACCCGTTCAACTACAACGCCCCAAGGTTCAGTAATTTCATCAACTATTTCTTGAACTTTAATATTAATATTGTCGCGGTTTTGCAAAACATCATCTAATATATTTTGTCCTACAACATTACGCAAGGTTGTCAGCGCTGCTTGATAAACTGCTAATTCGTAATTTTCTACTTTATTGATAGCTTTAGATGGGTCGAGAATGCGGTAGTAGAGGACGGCATTAACTTTAATTGTGACGCTGTCCGCAGTAATAGTTTCTTGCGGCTCAATACTAAGAAAGTGTTTGTAAAGATATATGAAGGAGAAGACAAACCAGAGATGGAATCAGCGATACCTAAGAAGTCCATCGATTCCCGTTTAAGAGCATGAGCCAACCTTACTACGACAGTGACCTGAGCGATGAAGAATGGCAGCAGAACGAGCCGCTATTGCCGCCGGAGAAACCCGTCGGCAAACTTCGAGAGGTCGCGATGCGTGAGGTATTGAACGCGATTTTCTATCGTGCTGACAATGGCATTAAATGGCGCAATCTACCTAGGGATTTGCCGGCGTGGCAAACCGTATATGGTTACTTTCGCCTGTGGGTCAGATTAGGTATCTGGGAGCAAATCAATTCAGTTTTGGTGCAGCAAGTACGCCTTAGAGAAGGACGAACGCGAGAACCCAGCTTAGCAATCATTGATAGCCAGTCCGTTAAACTCGGACAAAAAGGGGGGGAGGAACACGCCTTTGACGGCAACAAAAAGGTGAAAGGACGCTTGCGTCATATTGTGGTCGATGTATTGGGACTGGTATTGGGGTGTTACGTCACCTCTGCCAATACCGCCGATGTCAAAGCGGCTCCTGCGATGTTAGTTTGGGTGCTAGAGATGTTTGAGCGAATTACCGCTCGTGCTAGCAGACCAGGGGTATCGAGGTGCAATAGCCCGAATGGTTCAAAACTTTTTTGCTCAACAACAGCTATTGGTGGAAGTCGAGATTAGTAAGCGTCCAACCGCAGCAAAAGGAAAAAGGATTTCAGGTAGAATCAAAACGATGGATTGTGGAACGGACTTGGACGTGGCTCGACAATGCACGAATTCTGACGCGTGACTATGAGCGGTTAGCTGAAAATCACGAAGGCATGATTTATGTCGTCATGATTCGATTAATGTTGCGACGATTATCAAAAAATCGACGAGCCTGGAAACTTGAAACCCCTTAATCAACATTTACAAACACTTTCTAAAGGTAGCTTCTAAAACTGCTAAATGCTTAGGCTCGATACCTAAACGATTGGCAGCAATTTGTAAATATTTCTTTTCCGCACTATCCATATTGCCGTCGGGGGCGGATATTTCATAGCCAAAACCTATTATTAATAACCTTTGTGCTTTTGAAAGCGAAGCCATCAAGGACACTAATTCTCTGGGGTTATTGTAAATTTTATGCTGTTTTACGCCCGTCATTGTCAATTGCATCAACTGATGCAAATCTTCACCAGCAGGAACAAATTGATTTAGCGTCTCTTGTAGCCGTTGCTTTTCCTCCTCTGTAACCGTAAGGTCAGCATAGATTACTCCTGACAAAATAGTTACTAAAGTAGCCAGAAAAACTAATTGTGGATTAATGTCTCTCTGACTAAGCTTTTGCCCAGTAAGCCGCGACAACAAATCAATTGTTTCAGTTCCAATCGGCATAGTATTCATAAAGCGTATCAACCTAATAACGTTCGTTACAAAGTAGTATTCCCAAATTTAGAGACAAAGTACCGAGGAAATACGGTTATCTTCAATCTGGTATTCAAGCTAGGCTCAAAAAAATTAGTAGACAACATAAACAGAGCTATGCTGTTCCAATTTACTTCGGC
>JACCVJ010000645.1 GCA_013698215.1 Tatlockia sp.
AAGTAGCACGAGCGCGATCGCCACCCAAATTATTCATAGCTTGAACAACCCGATAGCGAATTTGCCAGTCAGAATTTGTCGCATAGGGAACTAATAGCTCTACAGCGCGGCTTTCGCCCAATTCTCCCAAAGAGCTAATTGCCGCCGTTTGGACTAGATCGTTATCCGATTGGAGGGCTTCACTAAGCAAATCAAAGGAGCGCGGATCGCCAAGTTCGCCTAAAGTCGCCACAATACTAAACTTTACGAGCCATTCAGGAGTGCTGTGATAGAGTTGCTGCAAGTCTTCAAAAGCCTGGGTAAGTTTCAAAGCGCCCAAACAATCGGCGGCGGCGGCTTGTACGTCGGGTTCGGGGTCGTTGTGCAGCCTTTCGAGCAACAATTCTAGGGATTTTTGTAAATCTTGTCCACCGAGGGTATCCATTTGACTTACCGCCGCGTAACGAACGCGGGCATTGCGATCGCTTGTGGCTATTTGGATCAAGTCAAAAGCGATTTTTTTATCTTCTAGTTCGCGAATTTGATTTACCGCCCGTAATCTTTCGCCCAAGTCTTCGGAGGTGAGCCTTTGCTTGATAGATTCAGAATTAGCAGTCATTTAATTTGTGTGGTTAAAAGGATAATTTAGTCTTGATTTGCAGCCATAGCACGGACAATATCACCGCGAGTTAAGATGCCAATTACGAGGTTATTGCCATCAACTACAGGCAAGCGCCGGATATCGCGATCGTGTAGCAATTGAGCGGCGGCTTTTAGGGGTTTATCGGCAGCAATACTCAGAGGATTTTTACTCATAACTTCGCCTACAGTTTGCCCTAAAGCTTTATGCAAGTCGCGTTCGTAGGTGGCAGGATTTTGCAGAAAAATCACGCTATCGAGGAACATAATATAGGCGGGAGGGGTGACACCAGCTTCTTGCCACATTAAGTCAGCTTCTGAGAGAATCCCCACCAAGCGATCGTCCTCTCCAACGACAGGAAGCCCACTAATTCGGCGCTCTGCCAAAATTTTGATAGCCTCATTTAGGGGAGTTTGGGGCTTAACAACGATGGGCGTAGGAGTCATCGCGTCAGCAACGGTTCTAGACATATTTTGGACTACTACCAGTTAAAAAACTTTGCTACTTTTATTGTAGAAACTAGCGGCGATCGCCCGGATTTAATTTAATGATTATTACTACTTAAGTGAATTGCGTTAGCGTAGAAATTGATAGTTTCTTTTCTTACTTGCCGTGTTGCCTGACAAACTTGCTGCCAAAATTGTTAGTTTATTCGTACTGAGCGTGTTAACAGCCTGTGCAAATAGCCCTACAGGCAATAATTTAAAGCAAATATTGAGCGCCGAGCCTCGGTTATCGGCTACAGAAAACGGACAGAGCGATCGCCCCTCTCAACCCATTGCTGGCTTACCGACAGATTTTCCGCTTTATCCCAATGCTCAATTGCAAGGGGTGATTCCAGCAACGCCAACGGCAAATACGTCAACTATATTAACTACCTGGATTAGTTCCGCTCCTGCTAACCAAGTTACAAGCTTTTATCAAAACCAGTTACAAGCTCAAAATTGGCAAATTGTCAGCCAGCCAACAGCGCAAAGCAACGCTTTAATCGCCACTAGAAACGATGTGCAAGCAACCGTAGCAATTCAAGATTCAACAGGGGCGACACAATTTACTATTGAGTACGTTCGCAATGGAGTTACAACCCAAACTACCCCAGATTCGACCGCCTCAGTTCCTCAAAGTGGGGATGAAAACTTTATTGGCCCTGTAGCACCATCGTCTACTACACCAAGTCCAACTACTACAACAACGACGTTTCAAGTATTTACAGATATAGACAAAGCGCCGCAACAATTGCGCCCATATATTCAGGATTTGGCAGCATTAGGTACATTGTCTCTCCCAAATCCAGCTAATAAAACCACTCAAAGCCAGCTATTTTACCCAGCAAAAACTATCACTCGCCGCGAATACGCCCGTTTGCTGTTTGCAGCTAATAATCAAATTAATAGCAGCCGTCCGGCGTTGCAAATTCGAGATGCTGCTTTTGGCAACCAAAAAACCTTTCAAGATCTAGCCTCAAGCGATCCAGATTTTGCCGCGATTCAAGGATTAGCCGATGCTGGCTTAATTCCTAGTGCTTTATCGGGAGATAGCAGCGCTGTATTATTTCGCCCTAACGCGCCTTTAACCCGCGAACAGTTGATTGCCTGGAAAGTTCCTTTAGATACCCGCCAAGCCCTGCCTAATGCGTCGCTAGAAGCCGTAAAAGATACTTGGGGCTTTCAAGACGCGGGTAAAATTGACCCGAAAGCATTACGGGCAATTCTTGCCGACTTTCAAAATAGCGACAGATCGAATATTCGCCGCGCTTTTGGGTATACAACCCTATTTCAACCTAAAAAAACTGTTACTCGTGCGGAAGCTGCCGCCGTTTTGTGGTACTTTGGCAACGCTACGGAGGGCTTATCAGCAGAGGAAGTGTTGCAAATTAACAAGCAAGATAATAGTAATAGTACGTCAGAACCATCACCTACAAACTAAATGAGTTTTTTGAACTACGACGAGCTATTTGTGACTATTGAAGAATTGGTTATGCACCATTCTCCTAGCGGTGTAGAAACTGAGATTAATCAGCTATTACTGCGCCGCTTTGGCGAAATTGGGGTTGAAGTTTGGCAAGATCAAGCAGACAATATTATTGCTAAAATTCCTGGACGAGAACCTGGTTCTATTGCTATTACAGCGCATAAAGATGAAATAGGCGCGATCGCCAAAACTATAGAAACTGATGGTACAGTATCGGCTCGCAAATTAGGCGGCTCTTTTCCTTGGGTATACGGCGAAGGAGTTGTCGATTTACTCGGAGATCATGCCACCATTAGCGGTATTCTTAGCTTTGGTTCGCGCCATGTCTCCCACGAATCGCCCCAAAAACAGCAAGAAGATAAGGCGGTGCGTTGGGAAGATGCCTGGATTGAAACTAAATGCACTGCGGAAGAATTAGAATTAGCTGGGGTACGCCCTGGAACGCGCATCGTAGTTGGCAAACACCGCAAGCGCCCAGTTAGGTTAAAAGATTATATTGCAAGTTATACGTTAGACAACAAAGCTTCCCTCGCTATATTGCTTGCTTTAGCAAAAAATTTAACTCGCCCCATCTACGATACTTATTTAGTCGCCTCCGCTAAGGAAGAAGTAGGCGCGATTGGAGCGCTTTATTTTAGTGGACAGCAACGATTAGATGCCTTAATTGCTTTAGAAATTTGCCCTTTAGCCCCAGAGTACCCCATAGAAGACGGAGCTAAACCAGTAATTTTAGCTCAAGATGGTTACGGAATCTACGATGAAGGCTTAAATTCCCAACTGCGTCACGCGGCAAAAAAACTAAATATGCCCGTACAACTAGCGACGATTAGCGGCTTTGGTAGTGATGGCTCTATTGCCATGAAACTAGGTCATGTCGCCCGTGCGGCGTGTTTGGCTTTTCCTACCCAAAATACTCACGGGTTTGAGATTGCCCATTTGGGGGCGATTTCTGCTTGC
>JACCVJ010000079.1 GCA_013698215.1 Tatlockia sp.
TGTTCGGTTTGAAAATACCAGTAATCAGGGATACGAGAGTGATGCTTACGAAGATAGGCAATAAAATTTGCTACTTGAGGATGTGACCACTCGTCAAATTCGGCTATAGCTGCGGCAACATTTCCCCGCCACAAAAAGGCTTCTACCTTTGCCAACAGACCCTTGTCACCGCCGACTTTGTAAAGGTTTTCTACTAGATGATACCAGTCTAAAATTTCCAAGCGGCTGTCGTCAGTGGCAATGTCAGCCATGAGATTCCATATACCATCATGCCCATCCCCGATGCAGGTACAAATTTCTGACAGTTGTTGCTGATTTACCCAAGTCAGTAAAGATTGGTTATCTTGAAAGTAGGCTGCAACTGCCTGACCATCAAGATTTACGGCTTTATAATCTCTCCACTCACACCCTTGACCTTTGGGGGTATGGAGCCTAACTTTTCCTCCATCAACAGTCAACTCTTCTACTTCTTGGTTGACCCTGACTTCAGGAAACTGATGTCGCACTTTCAAGTCTTTGCTGCGTACTGTGGGATATTCTCAGACCTGTAAGGCTTTCCAAATCTCTAGCGGTATTTGCATAGGATACATTTGCACTCAATAGCAAACAACACTTCTCCAAATGTGGACTTAGTTGTGTGTTTGGTTTGACCTCTAGCTTTTTCGCCTGGTTAATCGTAAGTTTCAGGATACCAATACTGCTTTTTAATCGTCTTGTTCTGCCTTTGGTTGTACCTGTAACTGCTTGGATAAAAAAACACCAATTTCTGGACTAACGTGCTTGAGTACCTTTTGGCGCACTGTTTGCTCAATTTTTTCTAGAGTATTCAAATTCTCTGGTGTGGTTTCCTTGTAGAGAATGGCAGCAATAGCTTGTACATGGGTTTCTAGTGCAATAGCATTCTCTGGAGTCATATTCCTCTGCGTCCTGTCTATTTTCTACTCCATCATACATCTTTGCTTTAGGGTCGTTCCCTATTTCCTTAAATATCATAAGTATTATTACTTATTGCAAACCTGAGATGCTCCCGGAGGTTAGCTGATGACGAACTTTTTTGAATCAATGTCTGACCAAGAATTAAAACAATACTTTTTAAAGCATCGGGATGAGGGGTCGTTTCACGCCTATATGGATAGAAGGTCTTTAAGACCAAAGAGAGTTGTAAGCTAATAGACATTTAACTTGCAATAACTTTATTACCTTTATTCTGGATATTTCTAGACCAATTAATTATTAACTCTCCCTGGTTGAGTAGCCTTTCTAAAATTTCTTGAAGTTGGCTGACTGACTCAAATAATCGATGAGCAATGAACTCTTTACAGGAATGCCATATTAATTCAATTAAATTCAAGTCTGGGCTATAAGCTGGTAAAAAACAAAGCTGTATATTTTGTAATGATTGTGCTATTTTCTCAAGGATATCTTGACGCTTATGATAGCTGGCATTATCTAAAATTACTAAAACTCTCGTGCCTATCCGTTCATAAAGCTCCAATTATTCCCTTGTTTAACCCATTCAGCTTTGATAAACTGATTCAGCTTCTCTAAAGACTCAAAAAAACTATCGCCATTACCATTGTTTACAAAAAAGGTTAAGTTTTTTCTATCATGATAACGTAATCCACCCATCACGTTTACTCGACCCCGGCTACGAATACCCGTCACTTTTTGCCTCTTTCCTCGAAGTGTCCAGCATTTACGTCGTATCACTCTTAAACTAAATCCAGTTTCGTCCCAAAACCATACCTGGAATATTTCTGGTGCTACAACTCCAGCTTTTAAATAAGTCTCTAACTTCTCCCGAAATATCGTTCTTTCTGCTGGATTTTGCTTAGACTTTAGGCTGTACTTTGCCCAGATATAAACGTAGCTTTTTTTTTGCAATATTCGGCTAATTTGTTTGCTACTTAATTTAATTCCTGTCTGCTGTTGTAGATACGTTGATAATCTTTCCCCAGTCCATCTGCCAAATTTATAACCCAATTCATGCGGCGGGAGTTCCACTACTTCTAGCAATAATTTAACATATTGCTCTGTCGCTTTTCGGTAATTACCTTCCTGTCGTTTGTCTTTTAAACTTTCTATATTATCCGGGTCGCCATATACGCACCAATGCGCCACCGTTCGATACCCACAACCAATAAAACTTGCAATCTATTCATAGGTCTTCCCGTCATTTTGGAGTAACAAGATCAGGGCGTGTTCTCTTAATCTCGGACAATTATTAGAGCGCACTAGAGTTTGCAATCTTTCTTTTTGTTCAAAATTTAGAAATCCTTTTGCAGGCATCACTCCCTCCAGACCCTTGTACTTCAAGTTTTCATCTTATACCTTCTAAAGGTCTATTAGCTTACAGTGCCAAATTAAATGACATCGAGACATATTAGTGTCGTTAAGCAAAGTCTCTCTACTGCGGGATTACAGAGAGAGTTTGCTTAACGACCTCTCATCAGCTCCAAAGGATTGCTAACCTGGCTCTAAGCGAAAAAGCAGTACAGCTAGACTTAGCTGCTTTAACGACACTAATATGTCTCCACGACAATTAAAAACTTACTGTACAACACTTTTTAGGCGATCGCTATTGATCCTCGGATTATTGATAAAAGCCTGAAATGACGTATTTTGGTTAACGCACAGGATAAGAAATTTGTACAGTGCGTAAGTCCTAGACGTATTAGGCAATTTTTTGAATATAGAATGAGGC
>JACCVJ010000655.1 GCA_013698215.1 Tatlockia sp.
GCTAGGGCATATCTGTCCGTTGAAATGTGTACAGTCGCTCTTTATTAACAGAATCTCAGGTAGCAAAAGGAGGAAAAAGGAGGCTACATGAACGGTCTCGGATAATATTTGCCCTCCTGAAGCTCCCAAGCCAGTCCATCGGGGTCTAGCTCCTTGCTCCAAGCGGCAAACATATCAGCGCCTTTTTTTTTCTTCCTACCGATAGTTGGATGGGCAACCCCTAAGTGATTGGCTAATCCTCGCGCACTCAATCCAGCATCACCTGATTCTATGTTTTGCGGCAATTCTTGCGTTGGTTCATTTTGTCTCGCATTGGGGGAACGAGGAAGGCTCTGAAGTTTCTGGCGTGTTCTCTGCCCGATAGATTCCGCTTCGTCTATCCGGCGTTCTACTCCCCCAACATTGTCACTGTATACTGCTGTAAACATTCCTGTATACGCTTGTCTACAATCAGTAACGCGACTTTTTCTATCCGCTCCTCTAAGCTGTCTACAGTTGTAAACACTTCTGTAGACAATCCTAATATATCCCTTAGCAAGCGTTGAGCGATCGCGCTTGTACTTTCATCATGCGTCTGGGCGCGCTGCCTGAGAAGGTCGATTTCTTGCTCCGTGAAGCGGAAGGAAATAACTTGAGTAACCATAACAAGCGATTGTTTGTGTAGACAGTATGTTTACTAATTGTAGACTAACTGTATACGGGATGTTTACATTGTAGACTGTCTGTCTACAATTTGTTTACTAGCTGTATACAAGAAACTATAAGGACTCATAATAAAGGCGATCTCTCAGTGCAAGCGTCTGGCAGCGCAAAAAAGAAAACCCTCAAGCAGTTAACAAGCTCAAGGGCAGTTTCCACCAAAGGTTTTGTCTCCACCGCAATGATGGTTTACGCTCCTTATATTAACGGGCGATTGCGCTGCGTGATCGTGTGTACTGCCTGTACACATTTTCTAATGCTGAACGTTTTGACAACCAATGGTTGACAATTAGCAGCGCGCGCGATCACTGCTCTTAAACTACTTTTGTTTATCAGAAACTTTAAACCGCGATCGCATTTGTTTTCGAGGCAAGGTGCGATCACTCGTACCAAAATCATCAGGTAAACAAATAATGACGAAGGATGAGAACTCAGGAGAAAGCCACTCCGCGAAGTCAATAGCTATTTCAGGACTAGCCCAAGTCTCGGAATCCTTGCCCAGCCTAGTTTCTATGAGGTCGGAAATCCCGACCTCATAATCAGTCATTAAAATCTTGGTCAATTTCTTTAGTCTTACTGACTCTCTGTACCGCTTCCATTCTTTACCAAAAGCTTTCGACCAATTAGTTGCGTTTTAGATACTGAATAAATATCGGTCTGACGAACGCGCTGAACTTAAGAGAAAGCCACCCCGCGAAGTCAATAGCTATTTCAGGACTAGCCCAAGTCTCGTGAACCTTACCGTGTCTAACTTCCACAAGGTCGGAAATCCCGACCTTGTAATCTTTGCCCAACCTAGTTTCTATGACCTGCGAAATCCGCAGGTCTAAATCCTTGCCCAGCCTAGTTTCTATGAGGTGCGAAATCTGCACCTCTAGATCAACGATTAAAACGCCGATTAATCTCTTTCGACCCTACCAACAAAATAATTAAAACTTAAACGGTAGAAATAGACAGCCGGATTTCGGCTGTCATAGAAACCAAGCGGGGCAAGGATTCCGACACTTGGGCTAGTCCTGAAATGATTACAAGGTGCAGATTTTGCACCTTGTGGAACTCAGTCACGGCAAGGATTCCGAGACTTGGGTACATCCTGAAATAGCAATTGATAAACAACTACTGAGGCGAACGCGTATAGCTGATGTAGGCAACTTTCAATTAATCCTTCTGCTTTGACCGTAACCACTGCCTTAAGCAGACAAGTCCTGCTGCTGTTCTCTCTCTAACTTTTCTGCGATCGCTTCCCTAATCCAGTTACTTAATTCATCCCCAGCCAACTCGCGCACTGTAGTATCTATGCTTACAGGCAATCTAGCCATAACTGGCTTCTTCGCCAGTGGCTCACTTCCTTTTACCTGAAAATGTCCTTTCCCTGTTCTGTTCCCTTTCATGTCTTCATGATAACCGAGTCTACACGGTTAGTGTAAAGATACTAAAAATCAGAAGTTATAGCTTGCATAATCGTGTATACGCGATTATAATAGTAAATAGCTAGTTTAAAAAGGCGATCGCAAAACTTTCGACGGGGATGCAATCGCCCATACCCGAAACCAGGTAACAAAATAATGACATATTGCACCGATACAGATCAAGAGCAGCGCCAAGAACAATACGCGGCCCTTGAGGAAATCTACCTCTCAGGCATCACCGACGCGGCGGACGGTCGCTTTCCTCAAATGAGCGAGGTTATTTACGTCCAGGGCTACGTTCAGGGAATGCGCGATTATCCCAGACGTGAAGTAATGCTCCCAGTAATCAATGCTGATGCTAAAGAATTTCCCTTAGTTTGCCATCAATGCACTTACTTAAATAATGGCATTTGTAGCATTAAATCTATTCCTAGAAATAGCAATAATTACGCTTGCGATCGCATCAATGTTGACTGCCATTTTAACTAACAAATAGCCTATATTATTAGTATTAAATTATTAATTTTATAGGCTACTATTCCCACACAAACACACACAATAATATTATGCAATTTACACACAACAAAGCCATTATCGGAATGCCTGAAACTCCTTATCTACTCAGAGTTAACAAGCAGGTTGATTGCTTCTCAATTGGTAACATTGAACCGGGGAACATTGAGAGTTTGAATACCTACGGGCGCGGCAAGTTCTTGGAGTTTGCGATCGCTGCTTGTGATACAGATTTACATGGGCGCATTGGCAAAGTTAAAGAAAGTCAGCAGTACGCTTTTATTAGCGCGATCGTCACTGCTTCAGATGATTCTAGATTACTAAAAGGCTTGTTATGTCACTTTTTGGTTTACGGCTACGAGGCGCGTTTCTTTACGATGTTGGCTGCTGAAATTGAGACCGCCGCAATATTTGGTGGTAGTTTTCCCCAAGTGATTCGGATGGCTTTCGATCGTTCGGTAGCGACGGTGCATGGCACAAATATTAAGCCGCCGACTATTTCTAGTCGGAACGCAGTAAAGGACGAATTAACCTTATTTGAAGCAGCGCAGTTGATAGGGGAGAAATACCCCGCTTATCTGCCAGATGCGACGGCGCTTTATCCTATGAGTGTTGACCCCAAGTCTGGGGAATTATTATCAGGATTAATTCGGCATGGATTAGCGCCGCTATTGCCTATTAATGAGCCGCAGCCGCTTTTAGCTTAGGAATAATAGCGCGATCGCATATCAGGAAGTGCGATCGCGCTATCAATATTAAACAAAAAACTAACAAATGAACGACAAACCTTTTTGGATGGTTCCTTATGAAGGACTTAAAAATTTTTCTATCTCTATAGAAGAATGGACAACGCAAGATTTTATTAGAGCCATTGGCACATGGCCTCGGATACATATATTGCTGCTTGAGCCAGGGGAGCAAATCTTTTTGACTAAGTTAAGAACTTTTTACTCGTGCCACTCCCAATGGCTGGAATATTACCTTGTTGAAATGCCAGCTTCAAGGCGTGAAGAATTAAGAATAAAGCTCCATTTCAGCAATTGCATAAACCAAAAAACTGATGCTGATTTCTCTTTAGCAATCTTGAACTTATGCCGTCAAGTTTATGGCAAGTCAGAACTGTTAACTTCTGCTCCCTCCTATGAACACCTATTTTTTTTAGCAGAGTATTCAATGTACATACAAAACACAACGTCTTCGGGACTTACAACAGGGTTTCCTGCCAAAACCAGAGATGGGGAAGTTCTTTCTTTCAATAGCATGATAGCTAATAATCATGACGCTATTAGACTTTACGAGAAGGCTCTCAAAAATAACTACTTTGAGATAGAGGAGATTTCAACCGACGATCCGGACTGGGTGGAACAATTTCTTAATGCCTTAATTGCCGAGAGCGTAAATACGGCAATTAAAAATAGAGACAGAGACTTAAACTATCATTGTAGGCAGTTTCTTAAAGCCTTTTGTCACTACAATGCCGCACGAGAGAGCGGACAAAATGCTTTCCTGTGGCAATTAATAAATGGACAGTTGGGCAAGTCCTTACCGGGAGATAAACCGATCGCGCTTCCCTCTAGAAAAGTAAAGGGGATTATTGGGCGGCCTAGAGGGTCACTGAATAAGAAAAAAGAAATTGTAAAGAAATATGAAATAGTCGAACCTTGCGGGAGCCATGCAAAAGGTGTGATTAGCTAGAAGTGTACTTACTAAAGGCGGTTCTATGTCAAGGGAGTTTGAGCTAATTCCTCGGATTAAGCCAGTTACTACAAAGTTGACTGAACATGACTATCAAGCGCTACTTGATAGAGCTAGAGTTTCAGGAATTAATCAGACATCGTTAATTAGGTTAGCTGTCAGACGCTACTTAAGCGAGACTCCTACCAATGAAAAAACCGCCAGCTAACTTGTCGAGGGTTTTGGCGGTTTTTTCACTTTCTAATTTATTCAAACAGACTTCACTGCTCTAAATGCCAAAACCCTGCGAAAACAGGGCGATGAGGCTAGGGCAATGAAGTTCGACCCTTATTCACCACGCAAGAGCATGGCAAATTGTCTTTTCCAAATTCACCACATAGGAGTGTGGCAGATAAGTTTTATGTTATCAACTTTTAAGTCAACAATTCCTGATTTAACGCTTGTAATCCAAGCACTAGAACAATTCCAAGACTTTTCTAAAAATATTAAAGAATGCGCGATCGCTCTCTATAGTTCAGAACTAGCTTTGCAGCACGGCTGGCAGCAATTGACGGCTGAACTTCACGTATATGCGATAGCGCATCTAGCAGGCTTGGGAGGTCAAGGCTAATGTACGCAACCACTCACAGTCTACAACCTCTAAAAATTGACCAGAACCAAGCTTTAGACCACTTCAAGGCGCTAGGCTACGAGCAGGGTGACAAAGTATATATACGCTACATCCACCCCGTTAGTAAAAAATCAATTAAAGCTGCCAAATTGGACTTCAATGCAGCAAATCGCTATCAAGCCCAAAGCTATGATGTTTATTTCGTTGTGAATGGCGGCGGCGATACTGACAGTTGCGTTACCCAATGTCGTGCCATCTTCTACGAGCATGACAACTTAGATAAGTCAATTCAGTTGAAGCTGTGGCAAAATTTGGGACTTCCAGAACCAACCATTCAAGTAGATACGGGTGGCAAATCTATTCACAGTTATTGGGTATTCGACACCCCAATCGCCACACAGCAGTGGAGAGAGTTAGAAACTGATTTACTAGAGTTTTCAGATGGCGATCGCGCACTCAAAAATCCCAGTCGCATTCTTCGCCTTGCTGGTAGCTCGTATATGAAGGGTGATAAACCAGGTACGACACAGGCGGCAATTGTTAGCAATTCAGGTAAACGCTACGGCTATGAGCAACTACGCGCGGCTATCCCAATACAGCAAACGCCCGCGCCAGAACTACAGCCGATACAGCAAAGCGCTCCGAAAACTGGTTCCTCAATCCCTACACCTACATACCAACGCTACGAGGATATTCAAGTTCCCGTTCCAGAATCGGTTCCTCTTTACAATTGCTTAAGTAAAGAATCACGCACCTTAATTGAATCTGGAGTAGGTGCAGACCGCAATGTAAACGGGGCTAAGTTAGCGCGTGATTTAATTGGAAGTGCTAATTATTTACGGAGCATAGGTCAAATTTTTGACGGTGACGAGTGGCAATTATTCACTGATTACGGGTATCGTTGCC
>JACCVJ010000667.1 GCA_013698215.1 Tatlockia sp.
ACAGAAATATTGGGAAAAGGGGCTGGGAAACTGTCAAAAATACTTCCTCCCAACGCACTGAATGCTCAATTGAGTTCCACCTTGGAAAGGTTCGGATCAAATTTACACAAAACCCACAACCAGTTGATGGTCGAGGCGAATACGCCCGTGATGAAGATGGCGATGGATTTTGTGAGGTGCATGTCAATACGATGGAGGGATTTTGGTCGCTGTTGCGCTCCTGGTTACGACCCCATCGAGGCATCTCTCAAGAAAAGTTACCCTTGTACTTGAGCTTTTTCGAGTTCGTCCACAATACCAAAAAGCGAGGGAAAGCCTTGCTGAGTGCTTTGTTGGAGACCCTTCTTACTTAGCTCCCTGAAACACCTATTGAGCCTACAACTTTTTGCCGATGCTGCTTTTACCCAACAACCAGAACGAATTGCTTGGTTCAAAATTGCCCGTTCTATCCTCAAACGTGGACAAGCCTCGGCTCTAATTCAACAGATGCAGGCAATAAGTAAAAACATCGTTGATGAGCGACGCTTAATCATTAACTCCCAGATTCAATATCTGTGCAAATTTTATCAGCAAGGTCGGCTGATTTATGCTCAAGTTGCAGCCATGAACATGCC
The DNA here is from genome assembly GCA_013698215.1 of Tatlockia sp. Taxonomy (GTDB): domain Bacteria; phylum Cyanobacteriota; class Cyanobacteriia; order Cyanobacteriales; family Chroococcidiopsidaceae; genus Aliterella. Next base: position 615 of record JACCVJ010000667.1, read on the forward strand.
TATTGGCAGCGGTGCTATTGAAAGTTTAATCCGTCAAGTAGTTAACCTGCGCCTCAAAGGTAATGGCAAATTCTGGTTGTTAGAAAATGCTGAGGCAATATTACACGCTCGATGTCAATGGGCTGCGGGCAGTTGGTCAACTTTTTGTGACTCTATTTTGACTGCTAGACTTTATCCAGCTTGATCCCACTTTTTCGCGTTGCACCCTGGTTGAGCTTGATCGGTTTCGCCCCTCCCTGCTTCCTAGATTTGAGTCCTGAATTCTTACAAATTGCAAAAAAAACTGAAATATGTAATTTGTTTATGTAGTTTAAATATATTTAACACTGATGTCAGATATATCTTATGGAAAAAGAGAATCTTCTTAAGTATCTTCATAGTCTTAATGACGTAAGTATAGCGTTGATGCAATGTCACAGTATTGAGGAACTGGTACAAAAAGCTCTGGCAGAAGTTCGCAGGCGATTAGATGTTCAAGTCGCGTCTATCTTCTTATTCTCCAAAGAGGGTGTGATCAAGCGGATAGGTATTGATGGAGTTGATAAATATGGAAATCCCATCGACAACAGTTGGCTTAATGAGTTTTATAAACCCGGAGAAAGTTTTTCTGGTAAAGCTGTACCACCATCAGACGCGAAATCAAGTTTTGGAGAACCTCAATACTCTAATAATATCTTTGAGGAATATCCTCAGATGAAGTATGCAATTGACTACCAAGAAAAGCTAAAAGAATTAAAATGTGGAGCTTCTGTTCCGCTTAATGGCTTAAATAAAACGTTTGGTACACTTGAAGTTCTTAACAAGCAAGAGCAAGAAGGATTCAACCCAGACGATCTTTATTGGTTGATGCTAATAGGAACAAGCGTTGCAGATAGTATATCTTCTCTCGAAAGACAAAAGTATTTTCAAGTCTCTGATTCCCTCCTCGAAAAGCTGATTTCTTTAGAACCTAATCATAAAAATTTTAATCTAAGAAATTTATATGAGTTTGTTGCCGAGCAACTCATAGCTGATTTTACTCCCTATAAAGCTTGCATTATTCGTACTGTTGGCAACAATGAGGAATTAAATATTGAGGCAAAATCCTGTACTAAAGATATTAACTTAGAGAGACGGGTAGATGGCTCAATCAAAACAGGCAGTAAAATTGTAGGAGAAGTTTATCAAACACGGAAACCTTGCTTTATTGAAAATATTAGTTATGAAATCAATAAGTTCAATAATAAAAAATGGATCGAACAAAAAAAACTAGAATCATTTGCTTGTCTTCCGCTTTTAGTAAAAAATAAATGCGTTGGGACTCTCTCGATTTATACGGGACATAAAAATAAATTTTATAAGGATGAGAAAGCTTTCTTGGAAAATATAGCATTCTTGACCGCAGCTATAACAGCGAGATTTCAGATTTTTCAGGAGTTACGAAGAGTTCGGAAGCAACTTGACGAAGAACGAGAAAAATTTTTCAATTCTTCTATTTTAGTTGGATACGATTCAATGCTTGAGTCATTTTTACATCAGTATAAAAATGAGTTAATTGATGGAAAGCTAACTCTAGAGAAAGTCTCAAATAAGAGCAATATAAACCAAAAAGAAAGAGAGCAAATTATTAGCGACAGATTGCGCTGGCTAGAAAAGCGTATAGAAGAACTACAAGCCCAATTTAGAGTAGATAGTCCTGTCTCTATTGAGATTAATAAATTAGTCAAAGAAACTGTCAAGCTTATTGCACTTGATGATGGAGACATTGAAATTGAGCAAAATTATAATGATAAAATACCGCTCGTTTCTCTTGATGAAGAAAAAATCAAGCATATTATTCGTAATTTAATCTCTAATGCTAGAATAGCAATCGATAAAGCTAATAGAAAAAAAGGAAAGGTATCAGTTTCAACTGGTATTGTTACATCGGATCGCATCCAATATATCCAGATTATTATTGAAGATAACGGAATTGGTATTCCCAAGGAAATTCAAGATAAAATTTTTGAGCAAGGATTTACAACTCGCAAAGATGAAGGAGGAACTGGAATAGGATTATATGTTAGTCGTTTAATTCTTGATAATTATGGTAGCAAGATATACCATGAATCTAGTGTTGGCAAAGGCACAAAGTTTTTTGTCAATATTCCTCTTAGACGCTATCAAAACTAAGATGATTTTTTAAATAAATTCAAAAAAGGAAAAAAAATGACGTTTATTAATAATATTATACTAAAGGACGAAGTAGTCCTTATGGAAGATAGTTCTCGTACTCAAGAAACTATCAAGAGAATTATGGAAGGGAAGTTAAATTGGAAGGTTACTATAATTAAGAATCAAGAAGAAGCCGTTTCCCTTGCTGACCAAAAAAACTACCCATTCTATATCCTTGATGTTAACATGGGAAAGAATCGAGAACAAGAAGGTCTTGATGCTTTAGAAAAAATTAAAGATGTAGATCAACAAGTGTTTGTCTCAGTGTTTTCAGCTTATCCGAATTTTAGGCAAAAAGCAGCAAATCTTAATAGTAATTGGTTTGAAGAAAAAGGATCTGAAATAGAAAAAGGGGTTTGTAATATTGCGTCTAAAATGCTAGAGTATAAGCTCAAACTTCTTGGCACTCTAAAAGAAGACATTACTAACAATAAAGATTGCGAAGAGCATCAATATATTTTTCTTGGACTAATAGAAGATAAAATAACAAATCTTAACGAGCAGCTTGAATCAGTTAAAACCCCTGAAGAAGATAAAATAACAAATCTTAACGAGCAGCTTGAATCAGTTAAAACCCCTGAAAAGTTATACTTTCGAGATTTATTTTCTGAGACGCATCCTGCTGAAAACATTAATATTAATGCCTATGAAGAACTCAAATCAAATCCAATATGGTTTGCAAAATATCAAGGAAAATATGTTGCTTTTGTAAATGGGAAGTTAGTTAGTAGTAATGAGAATAAACAGGAGCTACTAGATTGGCTAATTAAGTCAGAGCAATATAAAGATGAGAAAAGATTTTTTGCAAAAGTTGAAGAAGAACCTAGAATTGTTGATGAACCAACCCCTTTATGGTTAGATATAGCCTAAATTTTTATTTTTAAAGGAGATTAGATTTGGTATTTACGTATCGTACACTAAATCAAAGACCTTCTAGACCAGAGTGTTCTATAAGTGTTAGCAATCCTTCAGAACTTTCAAGAAGCCGTAACATCAATGCAATTGTTGATAGTGGAGCTGATATGACTTGTATTCCTGAATCAGTAATACAAGCACTTGGAAGCCTCATTCAAGGTGAAATAGGATTGCGAGATGTTAATGGCAATGTTGCGGCTAGATATATATATGTTGTCGAGCTTAACATATTTTCTAATATAACTAGAAGAGTCGAAGTTCTTTCGATTCCTAAAGATAATGCCCTAATTGGTAGGGATATCCTTAATGAATACAAGATTGTACTTGATGCTCCTAGTACAATATGGAGATTGAATTGTCGTGAAATTTGTAAATCAACCTCTCCTGGAGAGAATGGGGATTAAATTGCGATGAATAACATAAATCAATTTATATCTCGATTCTTCAAGTATACATTTTTAGGTAAAATAGAAAATTCTGAGCGTATTGTTGACATAAATTCAGGGGAAATTGAACTAAAACCGTCGCCAAAATTCCAATCTTTTTCTCAAGATCAGGTAAGACTGCAACTAATTACAAGAATTAACTGGTTTTTACTAATAGTTTGTGGAGTGTCATTCACGGTGATTGTTTTATATGCCTTGGCTTATCCAAGTAAGCCAGTTCCTGATATTATTCAGAATGCCTTTTTTACAACTTTAGGATGGTTTGGAGGTGCATTAGGAACGTTTTTTCAAATAGATCAGAATAGAAGCTAGGGCGTGTCATCAATCAGTTAAAGGAGCGAAATGAGCAACCGATACTGTTGGCGAAGTCAAGAAGGGGGTTTTCGGAAATTCTGGTTGAGGTCTTTCTACAGTAATACAAGGATTTTCAGTGTTAACAAATATTTCGCCAACGGTATCAGCAACCGTGCAGAAAGCTACGCTAAGGCTGAAAACATCTCCACGTAGGCATTTTAGCAGTCAATATTTTTACGGCATTGTCAACTTAACCGGGACTGCTCAAAATTAAGCACAATTATTCCTGAATCGGCAGGTGCACTTAGACTATGCAGCCAAATTCAGCCCAGCAACTTCTCGCCAATCTTCAAAGCGTTGGCGCAGTTGTTCGCGATAGCGTTTTGCGGTGAGTTGATGTTGTTTCGGGTGGAAATGGTCTCGAATCGGT
>JACCVJ010000680.1 GCA_013698215.1 Tatlockia sp.
TAATGCCTTTGAGTACCAATGATGTTAAAGCTGTGCCTATGGTAGAAGAAATTAGACCTTTTGGGATGGTAAAGTTTGCTGGAGAGCAAGCATGGGTGACATTACCAGGATGGCAGGTAGTATTAAAGGCTGAAGATCCCATCGTTATATTATCTAGCGGTGAATTTTTACCGGATGCGCCAAATAGTTCTACCGAGCCTGTATTAGTTGTAGTAGATCGTTCCGAGCGTGAGTGGGATGCTAATAGTTATTTTATAACTGACAACTCCGGTCAAATAGAATTGCAATGGTTTGAAACTGAGCCAGATTTACAGTTACTAGGTAGAGTTATCGTCTTAATCCGTCCTAAGAAGATTTTGGATGAAGAAATAACTAAAGATGTTTGGCAAATAGACGAATAAAATTACCAAGTTAGAGACACTCAACACTAGACCTTTTGCAAAAGTGTTTTTATGGTAAAAAATAGGCATCTTGGTTTGAATAATTAGATTTTTCAGAAGGTGTTGCTCCAGATCAGGAAAAATTTGTGAGCTTTTAACTTTACTAACTTCTTCACCTGAAAACTCAAACAAGACAGTATTGTTATTAGACCTTTTGCGTGAATCCAATTTTGGTACGAGTTTCTAATAGTTTCAACTGCCTAATTTGCTATTCATGCAGGAAGTCTATTGTTTTGTCGTCGCGGACACTAATCTGTCATTGCGGAAAAATAATCAGCCACTCGACATTCGGTGATTGGATTTTGATTTCACGGATGGCAACTTTTTACACTTTACACTCTCTTCACGAAAGTTGTCCCTAAATTTATATCATTTTTATTTTAAATAAAGAAGATATAGTTAAACTAAGGATGTATACAGAAAATAATTAAAACCAAGCTTTACGAGTGAATTTCTGAAACGCCTCTAGAAATTACTCTAAATAAATAAAGTACCCCTTACCTTGAATTGCGCTATCTCTTTATACAGATAGAAGCAGCACTAGGTTACAGAGGTTATTTTTTCAAGCCAATTTTGTACTTTTAAAACAGAATTTAAAGGTTTATAGTTCATCTGTATACAGTAGCAAAAAAATTTTAAATAATACAATGTTGACTAAAAATTAACCTTGTATATGTGAAATTATCAAGCAAAAAAAATGTGAAAAATTATGATTACGAGCGAGCAGGAACAAGGGAATAATTATCAGGAGTATTCTGAAGCTAAGAATTCAAGCGAACAAATCACCTTTTACACTGTATGCGATTCTAGATTTTTTCTCGGAGTTGTTGGTTTGTTAAACTCTTTACGAGTAGTAGGTCATCAGCAAAAAATAGTGGTATTAGACTGCGGTTTAACATTGAGACAGCAAGAAATTCTTCGTCCTCACTGCACTTTATATCCTGTACCGAAAGAAAAAGTTAGCAACCCTACACAATACAAACCATTTGCCTACCTACTGCAAACGCAGGGAACAGTAATGATTATCGATAGCGATATGCTGGTAACGCACAACCTAGAGGAAATACTGACTTCAGCAAAGCAGGGAAAAATCTGTCTATTTCCAGATTTATCTCTGAATCGTTATTTTCCAGAGTGGCAAGAAGTTTTTAGATTAGATAAGTCACCACGTCAGCAGACCTATGCTAACGCTGGGTTTGTAACTTTTTCTGTTGAACATCATCCAAATTTGCTTACACAGTGGTGGCAAGCTTGCGAACAGATTTTTACGCTGCCTACTATTTATGAAGGTGCAAGTGTTGACTGTCCTTATGCAAAAGCAGATCAAGATGCGTTGAATGCCGTTCTTGCCAGCAGTTATCCTCAAAATTCTTTGGAAATTCACTCGAATAAAGGAGAAATATTTTTACCCTTTCTTAATCGAGTCAAGATAGTTGATATCAAAACTTTGGCTTGCAAATACGGCGACTGTGATGTGACAATTCTGCACAGTAATGACCAACCTAAACCTTGGGAAGTTAAAAATATACCGTTGCTAATTAAACAGTACAGTTATGCAAGGTTGTTGCGTCGCTTATTTATTGGTGAAGATGTAGCCATAAAATTAGCATCATCTGATTTGCC
>JACCVJ010000016.1 GCA_013698215.1 Tatlockia sp.
TAGAAACTTCGGGGCTACCGCTCTTCGAGCGCACACGCGCGTTCTACTGTAAGTGCGGTTACGAGGAGGAAGCGCGGATTCGTGACTTTTACAAAGCGGGTGATGACAAGATTGTTTACCGCAAAGCGCTTCTTAAAGAGAGTATTATCGGCGCGTTTAAGTCCACCGCCGTAGATTAAATGATTGATTCCTCTATCATCAAAATTAAGCAGGCAACACCACAGGACGCTACTAAAATTCTGCCCCTCTTTGCCCAATTCTTTGCAGAGGATAGCTTTAATATCGCTTTGGAGAACCTACCTACGGCGATCGCTGCGATGCTAAACGATCCTGGTAGTGCAATTTTTGTCGCTTGGTGTGGAGTAGACGCGATCGCAGTGGCAACAGTAACTACAACCTCTCATGGATTGGAATTTAATCGTCATGCTGAATTAGAGGATTTGTACGTTCTACCGGAAGCACGGCGAGTAGGCGTTGGTGGGGTACTCATTAACCGAGTTAAGCAGTTGTGTCGTCAAAGGGAATCCAATGTGTTGTCAATCGTTGTCACAGAAGACGCTCAGGCAAATCGAAACCTGATTGCTTACTATCAAAAACACGGCTTTCAACCTAGTAAGCGATCGCCCCTTTTCTACCATTTAGGGGTTGAGCCGAGATTCGAGTCATAGCGATCGCTAAACCTGGGAAACAGAAACCACACTTGTTTTTTGTTGACGGTCAAATAACACTCTGGGCTTAAGTAATATCTTTAACAGTAGCCACAGAGATTGTAATTCTCCGGGCGTATTTTGACGTTTCCACTGTCCGGGACGACAAAACAGCATTTCTACTAGAACCCTGTGCTGAGACGGGGTTACCTGCTCAAATACTATTTGCACGCTAGGAAAGCGATCGCTGACCCCAGTTTGAGTAATTTGTCCTTGCAAAAGCATCTTTTCTTCTAAAATTTCTACGGTCACTTGCAAGGTTTCGCCCTTGGGAAGAATCGGAAGCCCTAACTGAGTAAGCGCGACTTCAGCACCAACTTCAGAAATTTTTGTTGTCACGCCCCACAATGTTTGTCCAGCGACATCCAACCGCACTGACCGCCGCAGATCGAACCATTCGTGTAAATCAGGTTTAGGGACATCCAGTAGTATTAGTAAAGAAACACCAATTAATAGCAGGTTGTAAATACTCCAAATCCATCCTAAATTAATCCCTCTAAGTTGCTCCGCAATTTCTGGTGCCATTGTTGGCATCATCGCTCCCCTCATCACCGACATACCTAAATTCCACCATAAGCTTATTGCTGTAGAAATAAATAAGAGGATTAAAGGCCAGGCTAATCTCCAGTTGAAATAAAAGTTGTCGTTGCGAGTTCCTTTTGGCGTTACATTAAATCCTTTTGAGAAGGGATTTAGCATCACTTGAATAACCGTCATTACCAAAGGCAAAGTTAAGACCAAAGTGTAAATATCTGAAAGCAATGCTGAACGAGAACGCTGATTTAACCAAGAAAATACTGTTAATTGCACTACGTAATAGGGCAAAAAGAAATACAGCAATTCGGTAGGGGTGGCTTTAAGCGGAACAATCCCTAAAAATGAATAGGCTAAAGGTACAACTAGGAATCCTCCACGAGATATACTGGTAAACCAATGCAGCAAACCTTCCAAGTGTCCTAATCTTTGTAAAGGTCGCAGTCCGGGGATAGTTAGAGGATTAGCCTTAATAAAAAATGCTTGTAATGTTCCCCTTCCCCAGCGCAATCGCTGTAAAGCATGGGCAGCTATATTCTCCGCAGCTAAACCAGCACTTAATTTTTCATCTAGATAAACTAAGCGATATCCTAGAGCAGATATACGAATGCCTGTAAAATAATCCTCACTTACGGAATCGGTAACAAAACCTCCTACCGCTTCAAGGGCGCTGCGCCGGACAACAAAAGAGGTTCCCGAACAGACCACACTACCCGCAGCATCACGAATCGGCTGAATTTGTCTGTAAAATACTTCTTCTTCCGGTGCTAGTACGTTTTCTAAGCCTAAGTTACGGGCAATCGGGTCAATGTTGTAAAAGCTTTGTGGCGTTTGAACAAGAGCTATTTCCTGATCTTGAAAAAATCCTACTGTGCGAATTAAAAAATTTTTAGTTGGGACAAAATCTGCATCAAAAACAACAATTAATTCCCCGTTAATTTGGGGAAGAGCGTGATTTAGGTTTCCGGCTTTAGCATAAAGATTATCAGGACGAGCTAGATACTCACAACCTAACTCTAATGCCAGTTGTCTCATTTCTGAACGTCTAGTATCGTCAAGTAAATATATTTTTTTATCAGTGTAATTAATAGCTTGGCAACCAATTATTGTGCGGCGCACTATAAATTCTGGCTCATCATAAGTTGGAATTAAAATGTCAACAGATGGATAGAAGCTACCATCTAAAACCTGCAACGTTAAAAAATCTGCCTCACGTTGGCGATTTTTCACTCTCAGCATCAAAAATAACTGGAGTGTGGCATTTACAAGCAGCAACATTTCTAGAAAAAATAAACTTAAGCTAAAGAAGCCATTGAGGGGGTCAGCTACATTTAAAGTAGAAAGCGATCGCCACAAAATATAACGAATGGTCAAACCTAATAAAATGCATACTACTAGCACCCGCGACCAAGTTTGAGGTTGAGGAGAAATTTTCATCACGACGATCGCTATTAAAAATAGCATTATCGTAGGCGCAAGTAAATATTTTTTCGCTACCATTGGCGCTTCTAGCCACATCGGTGGGTTATCTTGCATTAACTGAATTTGGGTAAAAATTTGCTGAATTACCCCTACCCCTGCAAACCAGGCAGCAACCCCCGCACCAGATACAAATACAATACTCAGTAAAAGTAAAGTTGCTAGTTGGGGCTGCATAAACTGCTGTGGGCGATCGCGATGATTTAAAGCTTTTTTACTAAAATTAGAATTTTTCATATTGTGATTTTTATCCTATTTGAAATTTAATATAATCAGGAAACTATGATACGTCTGATTAATTCGTCACTTTCTTTTAGAGGTTAGTACGGCAACGAAACTTAAGTAGGTTAATCCAGTCGCTCTACTCGGCTTTAAATAGCGAATAAATACACTGCCTAATTAAAAACTTAAAATTCAAGGAATTGGTGGCGTTTTAGTATCAAAATATTCACGCCATCGGCTAATCCTCCCATCTTTGAAATCAACAGTAATTACATCATTAGCTTTATTACGAAGGTTGGTTGCTTTTTCAGTATCTTCGTAATCCCACTCTATGGAGGCTTGATTGCCTTCAATTATAATTCGCTTAATGTCAATTTTTACGTCTGAGTAGTGATGAGCAAAACGGGTGACTTCTTCTCGAATTTTTACTTGCCCTTGCCACCGTTGCCCTGGGACTATAATTTCACCTTCAAGGGTAAATAAATGCGCTAGGGCTTCAGCGTCACGAGCAATCCAAGCCTCTCTAGCTTGGTTAATTAGAGTCCGCATTTCTGCTTGCTTCTTGTACTGATTAGCAAAGAAAATTATGCTAAAAGTTGCGTAGAAGATCAGTCCTAAATTTAGCCATATATATAGACTGTTCCAAGTTTTTCTCATAGTACCTTGCTTCACATTATCAAACTGGATAGGTAACGACCCTAGGTGTATAAATTGCTCGTAGCAAGGCGTTTAGGAGGGCAGCAAACTGACTTATAAATTCTCTAATCACGCAACACATACCCTACACTACGAATAGTTTGAACTAAACGCTGTTCGCCCGTTGCTTCCAACTTTAAACGCAGATAACGAACATAAACTTCAATAATATTGGAATTGCCCATAAAGTCATAACCCCAGACTTTTTCTAACATGCGATCGCGCGTAATCACTTGCCGAGAATGCACTAATAAGTATTCCAGCAGATCGAACTCTTTGACAGTTAATTCAATGAGTCTTTCGCCACGATACACTTGCCGCGATCGCCGATTTAAGTTTAAATCGGCAAATTCTAAGATATTTATATCTACTTCTGGTACTTTTCGCAGCCTCGCTCGGATTCTAGCCAATAATTCCTCAATACTAAACGGCTTAACTAAATAATCGTCTGCACCGGAATCTAAACCAGCCACGCGATCGCTGACT
>JACCVJ010000036.1 GCA_013698215.1 Tatlockia sp.
TGCGCATTTAAACGCAGATGTGGTGTACAGCCTGAAACCTTCAGGCAAATGGTGGAACTGCTCCATAATCATCTAGAACGCACTGGTAAACGAGGAGGACAAGCAAAACTGAAGGTTGAAGACCAACTGCTATTGGTATTGGAGTATTGGCGCGAGTATCGCACGCAATTCCACATTGCAACCAGTTGGGGGCTAAGTGAATCTGCGGTTTGTCGGCTAATTCAGAGAGTGGAAAGGCTGTTAATGGATGCGGGTCAGTTCCGCTTACCAGGCAAAAAACAGCTTTATCGAAATGCTTACAACTGGGATGTGGTGGTTGTAGATGTAACAGAAAGTCCGCGCTTAGCGTCAAAAAAAAAACAGCGTAGCTATTACAGTGGGAAGAAAAAGCGGCATACGCTCAAAGCGCAAGTAGTAGTTAACCAAACCACGGGGCAAATCCTTTGCACTGCCTTTGGCAAGGGACGAGTCCACGACTTTCAGTTGTTTAAACAATTTCGCATTCCGATGTTACCTCTTCAGTTGTGCTTGGCTGACAAGGGTTATAGGGACTTGCCAAACTGCACCCTAGTAGTTGTACTCCAACCAAGAAGCCCCGCAAGCAGAAGTTGGACGATTACGAGCGTCAACACAACCGTCTCTCCGCCCGATTGCGGGTTGTGGCGGAACACATCAATCGCCGATTAAAGATTTTTCGGATTTTGGCAGAGCGCTACCGTAACCGCCGACGGCGTTTCGGACTACGCTTCAACTTAATTGCTGCAATTCTCAATTTTGAACTCGCCCTCCCTTCATGATTCACGCAAGAGGTCTAATAGACATTGCAGGAATAGGCGATGTTTATCGCAGGTTTGTTGCTTAGTTTCTGCCGTAAAAAGACTAAATTAATTGCTTTCAATTCTAAAAAAGCACACAAACCTCAAGTTTCTGTGCTTTCAATTAGTAATTTAATTGTTCAAGCCGATAGTTAATGGTTAACGGCAGCAGCAGCGCGGGCGGCGGCGGCTTCGTCAGGGTGAATACCTAAACGGGTAAGATTAATTCGCCCTTTGTTATCAACCTCGCGGATTTTTACAATTACTTCATCGCCAACAGTCAACTCATCTTCCACTTTGGCAACACGGTGGTCAGCAAGTTGAGAAATGTGAACCATTCCTTCTTTTCCAGGCAGAAATTCGATAAAGGCTCCAATGGGGATAATTCGATTTACGCGACCTGCATAAACATCACCTTCATTAAGCTTGCGTGTCATGCCTTGAATGATGTTACGAGCTTTTTTAGCTTTGCTTTCATCAATCGCTGAAATTGTTACTGTGCCATCATCTTCGATATCAACTTTTGCCCCAGTTTCCTCGGTAATGCCTTTAATAGTTTTACCACCAGGGCCAATAATTAAGCCAATTAAGTCTGAATCAATCTTAATTGTCAGCAAGCGAGGGGCAAAAGGTGAAGTTTCCGAGCGCGGTTTATCGATTACCTCTAGCATTTTCTCTAGAATATGCTGTCTAGCTGGGCGTGCTTGCTCGATAGCTTGAGCAATGGTTTCTATGGGTAAACCACTAATTTTCATGTCCATTTGCAAGGCGGTAATTCCGGTATCTGTCCCGGCAACTTTAAAGTCCATATCGCCTAAAAAGTCTTCAATGCCTTGAATGTCGGTCAGGACGCGCACTTCGTCACCTTCTTTAATTAAGCCCATAGCTGCACCGCTTACAGGCTTAGAAATTGGTACGCCAGCATCCATTAATGCTAGGGTAGAACCGCAGACTGAACCCATAGATGTTGAACCATTAGAAGAAAGAATCTCTGATACTATGCGAATCACGTAGGGGAAATCCTCTTTTGATGGCAGTACAGGTAAAATCGATCTTTCGGCTAAAGCTCCGTGACCGATTTCTCGCCGACCTGGAGCGCGTAGAGGTTTGGTTTCGCCGACAGAATAAGGTGGGAAATTGTAATGATGCAAGTAGCGTTTTTTTTGCAAATCTGGTTGCAAATCATCTAAAAGGGTTTGAGCATCTCCCGGCGTACCAAGGGTACAAGCCGATAATACTTGAGTTAGTCCCCGATTAAACAAGCCACTACCATGTACTCGCTTGGGCAATAGGTCGATGCTACAAGAAACTGGGCGCACTTCGTCGAGTCTGCGTCCGTCTATGCGTACTCCGTCTTCAATGATTTGACGGCGCATAAGTTTTTTAGTTAAAGCCTTAAAATTGTTGCCTAAAGCTTTACTATTTGTTTGGGTCGCTACTCGAATTAAGTCATCTTCGGGCAAGGCGGCAATTTCAGCAACGATAGATTTTTTAACTTCATCTAGGGCAGCATCGCGGACATTTTTATCTTTCTCAAATCGTCCTATAATTTCTTTAACCGAATCTGTAGCGCGATCGCTAATAAAGTTTAGCAAGGTTTGATCTTCTTGGGGTGGTGTTTCTGTTACCATTTCAATACCCAATTCAGCAATTAAGTCTAGCTGCGCTCCAATCAAGTCTCGCACTGCTTCATAGCCAAAATCAATTGCTTCGATAATGTCTCGCTCTGGTAACTGGTTAGCTCCAGCTTCTACCATAATTACCCCATGAGGAGAGCCTGCTACTACTAAATCTAACTCTCCCGCTTCAATCTCTGCGTAAGTAGGATTGATGATAAAATCGTCTCCTACTAACCCCACTCTTACCGCCGCCATTGGCCCATTAAAAGGGATTTTGGCGAGTAGTGTGGCTAAAGATGCACCAGTCACCGCTAATATATCTGGCGGTACTAACTCATCCATTGATAAAGTAGTGGCGACGATTTGCAAGTCATCCCGCAGCCAAGAGGGAAATAAGGGACGCATGGGACGATCAATTAGACGACTAGCGAGGATAGATTTTTCTGGGGGACGAGCTTCGCGGCGCAGATATCCTCCTGGAATCCGCCCGACAGCATACAATCTTTCTTCGTAATCTACAGTTAATGGTAAAAAATCAATGCCTTCTCTGGCGGTGGAGCGAGTCGCAGTTACAAGGACTACGGTATCTCCAGATTGCATCAAAACCGACCCACCAGCTTGAGGAGCCAATAGACCAACCTTAAGCCTAATATCCCGTCCATCAAAGGATATTGACCTATCAATCTCTCTCATTCAGTTTTTCTTCCTGCTCTTTTTTCTCTGTCGCGATCCTAGCATCGATAGAGGAGACAAGGAGTAAGGGTAAGCTAAATAGTGCGATCGCCTTTCTAAAAACTGTGTTATGTGTAAATACTGAAAATTATTATTTGACTTCAATTTAATTTTAAAGTAGTCAAGCAAAAGCTTATTACTGTATAACATAGAGCAAGTTAGGCGCTAAAAATCAGCTTTATTGAAAAATGTATAAATAATTACTTTACAAGTAAATCAGTTTGCGTAAGTCAGAATTTTGGGAAAAAGATGGCAATTTTACACGGTAGTTGGTTACTAAAAAAGCAAGGTAGTTGCTTTTTTATTTGGGGAGAAACTTGGCGGAGTTTTGTCGGGTTGTCAGAAAGCTTGACAGCGTTACCCAATCATCCGTTAGCGATGACACCAGAGGATTTAATAGCTTGGGTATCTTTGCAAAACTCCGAAGTCGCTAAATTACTCCCCACAGCTTCCGGTGCGACGGTGGCAAATAAACGCCCCCGCAAAGGGACAATTGCTCAAAAGCTAGAAGTAAGTAATCATCGAGTAGCTTCTAGTCAGGTAATTGCTTTACCAACTCATAGCGAACAAAATTTACTGCATCCGGTACATTCTGTAGCCATAGAATTAGAGAGCGATAAGTCTTATTTGTTATATCCCTGGCAAGTTGAGGGATTTTGCTTTAGTCCGTTGGAGGCAATGAAATTACTAAACTCTCTACCTTTAGGGATTGAAGAAAATTCTTACTTGGGTGGAGATTTGCGTTTTTGGGCGCAAGTTGCTCGGTGGAGTTGGGATGTAATGAGTAGGGCTAAATTTTTGCCTACTTTAGAAAGACTTGAAGATAATACGCTGACGACTAAGTGGCGGAGTTTATTAGATAGTTCTGTTGATTCGGGGCGCTTGGAACAATTTGCCCAAACTATGCCTTTAGCTTGCCTGTGCTATCAGCAAGAAACCAACAGTGCAATAGATTTACCATTACCGCCGCAAAAACTAATTCAAGACTTTCTTAGTAGTACCATAGATGCTCAGGTACGAACGGTGGTTAGTAGCGATTTGCCTACCTTGCCGCCTTTATGGAAAGAATGGCTACACAGTTTAACTCGTATTGATAATACTGTTAAATCAGAGCCAGGGCAACTAGAACGGCTGGAATCGTCGCTAAATGCTTGGATTGCACCTTTGCAGTATCAATTGACGGCGGCTCAAAATCGCTTTCGGACTTGTTTTCAGTTAGTGCCGCCAACCTCTGATAATAATGACTGGATTTTGGCTTATTCTCTGCAAGCTGTAGATGAAGCGGAATTTTTGGTAGATGCCGCAGCAATTTGGCAGCATCCCGTGGAAAGTTGGGTGTATCAAAATCGAGAGATAGAAAACCCCCAAGAAACTTTTTTGCGCGGGTTGGGTTTGGCTTCTAGATTGTACGAACCCGTTGCGCCTAGTTTAGAATTCGCCTATCCTCAAAGTTGTATTTTGACTCCGTTGCAAGCTTATGAGTTTATTAAATCTATCGCTTGGCGGTTTGAAGACAACGGTTTAGGCGTAGTTTTGCCGCCAAGTCTTAGCAGTAGCGGCGGTTGGGCGAATCGTTTGGGTTTAAAAATTAGCAACGCAACTCCCCAACAACAGCAACGTTTAGGATTGCACAGTTTACTGACCTTGCAGTGGGAATTGGTCATTGGGGGTCAGACAATATCTAAAGCAGAGTTTGACCGCCTTGTAGCGCTGGGTAGCCCCCTTGTAGAGATTAATGGAGAATGGGTAGAACTGAAACCGCCTGATATCAAAACTGCCCAAAACTTTTTTGCTGCGCGTAAAAATAGCTTGACATTATCGCTAGAAGATGCTCTGCGCTTGAGTACGGGGGATACAATGGCGATTGAAAAATTGCCCGTAGTTAGCTTTGAAGCTTCGGGAGTGCTTCAGGAATTGATGACTACTTTACAAGATAATAATGCGATCGCAGTTTTACCTACACCAAGCAAGTTTCAAGGAGAGTTGCGCCCTTATCAACAACGGGGTTTTAGCTGGCTAGTGTTTTTAGAGCGTTGGGGTTTGGGTGCGTGTTTAGCCGATGATATGGGTTTAGGCAAAACAGCACAGTTGATCGCCTTTTTGCTCTATCTGCAAGAACAAAAAGCTTTGACACAGCCCACTTTGGTAGTTTGTCCCACTTCGGTATTGGGTAACTGGGAGCGAGAAGTTAAGAAATTTGCGCCCAGCTTAAAAGTCATGATTCATCACGGCGATAAACGCTCTAAAGGTGAGGTTTTTGTCAAAGAAGTACAAAAGCATGAAATTGTCATTACAAGTTATGCGTTAACTTACCGGGATATTAAGGTATTTGAAAGTGTTTCTTGGCAAGGAGTTGTATTAGATGAAGCCCAAAATGTTAAAAACTCCGACGCGAAACAATCCCAAGCAGTTAGACAATTAAAGGCTAGTTTTAAAATTGCTTTGACTGGTACGCCTGTAGAAAATAGATTAGGGGAATTATGGTCAATTTTAGACTTTCTTAATCCGGGTTATTTGGGCGCTAAACAATTTTTTCAAAGGCGGTTTGCGATGCCAATTGAAAAGTATGGCGATGCAGCTTCTTTAAATACATTGCGACTTCTTGTACAGCCTTTTATACTCCGGCGATTGAAAAGCGATCGCACCATCATTCAAGATTTGCCCGAAAAGCAAGAAATGACGGTATTTTGCGGACTTTCTGTAGAGCAAGCAACCCTTTATCAACAAGTAGTTGAAGACTCTTTAGCACAAATAGAATCGGCGGAAGGGGTACAGCGACGCGGAATGATTTTAGCGCTACTTGTGAAGTTAAAACAAATTTGCAATCATCC
>JACCVJ010000105.1 GCA_013698215.1 Tatlockia sp.
GGGACTACAGTTTTGTACAAATAACTATCAAACGTTAGCTTCTGTACATCCATATCCGCGCACATTTCTACAAACGCCTCGCGGGTAGCATCGGTACGATAAAACACTGATTGCAAAATGTCCAACACTTTGTAAGTCAAGCCATACTTTTTATCCCAGCGCTTGATGTAAAGCTTAAGATCGTTTTCGGTGGGAATTTTTGCGCCACTATTGGAAACTTCAATAATGGTTTCGGCGCACATCCGCCCAGATTTTGCCGCAAAATAAATTCCTTCTCCCGACGACTTAGTAACATAACCCGCCGCATCGCCGACTAAAGCCACTCTACCAACTACACGGCGAGGTCTGGGGTGTTCGGGGATGGGGTGAGCTTCAACTTTAATAATTTCGCCGCCAACTAATTTTTTGGCTGCACGAGCGCGGATACCTGCTTGTAATTGTTTGATACTAGCTTTGTGTACCTGCATAGTTCCCGTACCTACCGCTACGTGGTCGTATTTAGGGAAAACCCAAGCGTAGAAATCGGTAGAAACATCATTGCCTACATACATTTCTGCTAAGTCGTTGTAGTAGTCCATTTGAGCTTGAGGTAAACGGATGCGCTCTTGAAAAGCGATCGCATAGTTGTAATCCCCAGCATCAATTTCTTTAGCAATACGTGAATTAGCACCATCAGCGCCAATAATTGCATCTACTTTTAAAGTTTTAGCTACACCTTGAGAGCCACCTTCGTTGTGGTCTACATAGTGGATTGTATAAGGATCGGTATTGTTAGTTGGAATATCAAGTTTATGGACGGTGGCATTAATTAAATTAGCGCCTAAACCGGCTGCGCGATCGCGCATAAAACCATCTAGCACCTCGCGGCGACACATTCCAATATATTCGTCTTCATTAACCAAATTAATATCTACTTCGCGGTTGGAGGGCGAAATCATTTTCATCTTCCGCACCCGACGGTCAATGATGTGTGGTGGCAAATCAAACTCACTGACCATACACAAAGGAATTGCCCCACCGCAAGGCTTGGCATTGTCTAGCTTGCGCTCAAACAAAAAAGTCTCAATTCCCTCCTTAGCCAGTGTTTCCGCAGCAGAGGAACCTGCCGGGCCTGATCCAACAACCGCAACTCGTAAAGTCAAAGCGCTTCTCCCAATCTTCTACAGCAAGAATTGCATGGTATCACGGACTTTTTGCTCTTTCACCTCCAAAGGGGCAATATCTGCCTATTTTGAAATACAGCTTAACAACTCCATATAAAAGTTAAGTAACCATCGGTATTTTTAGGCGGCAATTTTTGCATTATTGACGTTAATCTTTTGCCATCATCAGATATATGTTATAAAAACTACTGTATCCCTATAGATAAACCGGGAAATACAAGCTAAAGATCAAAGGCGATCGCACATCGAGTTAAACGATAATGTTATTCATGCCTTTAGATTTAACGCCTTCTACTTTATAAAGAGGTTCGGTCGTGGGCATTGTCGTTGAAAACGTCTCCAAAAAGTTTGGCAGTTTCCAAGCCGTTGATGGAGTTAACCTAGAAATAAAAAGCGGCTCTTTGGTAGCTTTACTTGGGCCATCAGGTTCGGGCAAATCTACGTTACTGCGGCTGATTGCGGGGCTAGAAATGCCTGATCGCGGCAAAATTTGGCTGACGGGTAAAGATGCCACCGATCAAAGCGTCCAAGAACGGAATATTGGCTTTGTATTTCAACATTACGCATTGTTTAAACATCTGACGGTGCGGCAAAATATCGCCTTTGGCTTAGATATTCGCAAGACCAGCAAAGCTAAAAGCAAAATGCGGGTAAATGAATTACTCGAATTAGTGCAATTAATGGGACTTGGCGATCGCTATCCATCCCAACTATCGGGCGGTCAAAGGCAGCGCGTAGCCTTAGCTAGAGCCTTAGCGGTTCAACCCCAAGTATTGCTTTTAGATGAACCTTTCGGCGCTCTTGATGCCAAAGTGCGTAAAGATTTAAGAGCATGGCTGCGACGGCTACATGATGAGGTTCACGTTACAACAGTATTTGTGACCCACGACCAAGAAGAAGCGATGGAAGTAGCCGACGAAATTGTCGTCATGAATAAAGGCAGTATCGAACAAGTTGGTTCCCCGGCTCAAATCTACGATCATCCAGCTACCGCCTTTGTCATGAGTTTTATCGGCCCCGTCAATGTTTTGCCTAGTAATTCCAGAATGTTTCAAGGTAACGGCTTTAACTCAGCTTCCCCAGAAGTCTTTTTACGCCCTCAAGACGTGGTAATCGAAAGAGAACCAAATAATGGCAGCACCGTACCCGCAAGAATTAGTCGGCTGATTCATTTAGGTTGGGAAATTCAGGCAGAACTAATATTAGACGACGGTCAAGTAGTTACCGCTCACCTTAGCCGCGATCGCTTTGACGAACTAAATTTAGAACCACAACAGCGAGTTTACGTCAAGCCCAAGGATGCTAAATCATTTCCGTTGTACTATTCAATTTAACTAAGCTGTTGCTTGTATTTAATTGAGTAGTTAATCCTGAACATGATTGATTTGCGCTTGTCTGTTAAAAAATGGATATCTATATTCAAATTTTTAGGTTTAGCATTTATATGTTGTTTGCTAGTAGTTAGCTGTAATAGCCGCCCAAATTCAAACCAAACCACCAGCCCCAGCGCTGCAACTAACACTCGTTTGAGCGTGGGAACAACCTTAAAACCGCGTACCCTCGATCCGGCGGATAACTACGAACTTGCGGGTAATAACGTGATGACAAGTTTGAGCGATCGCCTTTACACCTACAAACTAGGCACAAGTAACCTTGAACCCCAACTAGCTACAGCTTTACCCAAAATTAGCCCCGATGGTTTAATTTACATAATTCCCCTACGTCAAGGGGTTATTTTCCACGACGACACGCCGTTTAATGCCGCAGCTATGGCATTTTCGTTAAATCGATTTATTAGTAATGGCGGCAAACCTGCTTCGTTGTTATCTGATGTGGTGCAATCGGTTACAGCATCGGCGGAGTACGAATTAACAATTAAACTTAAGACTGCCTTTGCAGCGTTTCCTTCTTTACTAGCTTTTCCGGGAATGTGTGCGGTTTCTCCCAAGGCTTACGAACTTGGCGTAGGCAAATTTAAACCCGGTACTTTTGTCGGTACTGGCCCTTACAAATTAGTTGAATTTTCGCCGCAATTAGTCAAAATGGATGCTTTTCATAAGTATTGGGGTACAAAACCAGCGAATACAGGCATTGATATTTCAATTCTTAGTAATTCAGCGAACTTGTACAATACCTTTACTAAAGGTGGAGTAGATGTTGCTTATCAAGCTTTTAGTCCTGATCAAGTTGAAAGTCTCAAACAACAAGCAAGTCAAAAGGGATGGCAAGCCTTAGAAGAAAAAAGCAATGTCGTTACCCACATGATCCTAAATGTCAAACAAAAACCCCTAGATAATGTAGTAGTTAGACAAGCAATAGCTGCCGCCATTGACCGATCGCTCATTACCGACCGCGTGTATAGAAAGCAAGCAGAACCATTGTACAGCATGATTCCTAGCACGTTTGAGAGCTACCAGCCAATTTTTCAAACTAAGTACGGTGATGGCAATATAGCTAAAGCAAAAGAACTTTTAGCCCAAGCGGGATACAACGCTAGTAATCCGCTCAAGTTAGAAGTATTTTATCCCGCAACTTCTACAA
>JACCVJ010000112.1 GCA_013698215.1 Tatlockia sp.
TCCGGCGCAAATGGCACTTCAATCGAGTGACTCCACTCAGAAATATCTAATGGTGAGGTACATTCTCCCTGATCGTCATAGGCGAACTGCCACAAACCATTAAGACTTACCCAGTTAGAGCGTTGTAATTGCGGACGTGGATAGGCGGATTCTAGTCGAGGAATAATAGCTTTAGTTTCAGACTGACGAGCTACCCCACCACAGACATTTTCCGGTCTTGACGAGTTCATTAATATTTTGACCCTTTTCTAGAACTCTTACTTTTCTTTATTGTCTCTTTTTCTTTAGAAATTGAAAAATTAATTTACCTCCTAGTAATGAAAAGTGTCAGCTTTGTGGCTAAAGCTTCAGTGGAGTAAATGCCCGTAGTGTGGATAAGCAAGATTTAGGTTAACATTTCTTCCACTAACAACCATTTTCCTGAGTAGTTGAGAGTTCCCCTAACTGTAAGAGATTGATTATCGGTACAGATTTGTAATTGTTCGTTTATGTGCGATCGCATTGTTACTAATTGCCATGTCTGCATTGATTCGGTTAAGGTAAGTGTGTAATCTTGTTCCCTATGGCGGTTAAAAATGCCTGCAAAGACGAGAGAATCAGATTTTAAGGGAGATGAGTTATTTTGAGTACAAGGGCAGTTGCCGCTAACAGGATAAGCTTCTGGATGCTCTAAATAATAGCGTTGCCAGTATAACCAATCGGGATGATTTGGCGGCAAATTGAATAAGGGAATAATAGAAGTTTTTGCTTGCAATAAAGCATTTTGTAGCTTTTTTACAGGCAAGTCTCGCGGCTGACAGCCCAATTCAACACATAGCGCCGCCGCCATTCCCGCCGCTTGCCCAATATTCATGACTACAGGTTGCAGCCTGGTTGCACCATTAGCAATATGAGAAACAGAAATATTTTTTTCACAGGCTAATAAACCATCAGTTTGAATTGGTACAAGGCAACGATAAGGAATTGTAAAAGGTGTCCCTGTCGAACGTCCTCCCCAACGGATAGATTTAGACTGAAGGGGAAAGTCTGCACCGGGGTAATGATGGTCGCATTCGTAGTTGCCTATAGCAATACTTTCCGGCTGCAATTGAGCGACATCTCTATTAGAAATAGGTAAAATATCTTGCTCTGTAATGCTATTTATTCCTACTAAACGGCGACTTTCGCGGTAGTAAGGATGGATAGCATAAGCACCGTCACCAACAGGAAAAATATTGTTTGCAAGTCCATATTTGCGCCCGAATTGAGTTTGAATAAAGTGGGCAAAACCTTGGGTATGCCAAAGGCTTTGTTGCAAAAATTGCTGCTTCGATGTTTCAGACTCTACGAGACGTTGTACGCCTTCGCCATAATCATTACCATGCTTGGGCCAGTTAATCATCAATAGATTACCTGGCAAACGTCCGTAGTTTAAAAATTCTGCTTGCCCGTAGTCTGTCCAAGCGTCAGTATACTTGGTGGGGTTGTAATTTGGTGGTGCGGGAATTATTGGCGCGATCGCACTTTCAAATTCTTGCATAATTACTACCCAAGTAGGCGCTTGAATTGGATAGTTTTTAGTTAATTCATTTTCTGCAACGGGCGCACTAACTTCGCCCCACTGGGCTTGTAATTCCCAACCCCAACGATAGGGAATTTCGGCTAAGGCGAGCAAGTCTCCAAGTTCGGTAGCATCTAAGGTAATCTTAGCTTTAACGGTAAAATCTCTAAACTTTACCCCAGTAATTTTGTTACCTTCTTTAATGACTTCTAAGGGGATGCTTCCCGCAATCCATTGTAAAAGTGGTAATTCTTTTACCCAGCCCTTCAATATTTCTGCACCCAGGCGGGGATTGTAGCTAAAAAAACTTACCCAACTATTGTTTAATCCGCCTATTTGTTTTTGTTGCAATTGGTGTAAAAATTCACCCCAAAGCCCAGTTTGAAAAGCTGCTAATTCGTTGCCATCAGGGGCAGCTACCCCCGCAGAAGTTAGCATTCCGCCTAGCCACTCAAATTCGCTGACAAGGATAGTCTTAGCCCCGGTTCTCGCCGCTTGAATTGCTGCCGATGTACCGCCCGTACCACCGCCGACAACTAAGACATCACAGGAGATTAATTCATTCTGCATTGGTAGACAATTGGGCTGTTAGCACTTCGCTACCTTGGTTTGTAACCAATACATCGTCTTCAATCCGAATCCCGCGTACATCGGCAAATTTATCTAACTGTTGCCAATTGACAACATCTTTGTACTTTATTCGAGTTTCGGAGTTATTTAAAATTGCTGGTACTTGGTAGAAACCAGGTTCTATTGTAACTACCATTTTTGGACGCAAAGGACGATTTAAGCGTAAATAGCATAACCCAAAGCGATCGCTTCTTTTCCTTCCTGTTTCGTAACCTGCAATATCTCCTAAGTCTTCCATATCGTGAACATCCAAGCCTAACAAATGCCCTACACCGTGAGGGAAAAACAGTGCATGAGCATCCATTGCAACTAAATCCTCTGATTTTCCGCGCAAAATGCCCAAATTTACCAATCCTTGAGCAATTACTTTCGCCGCCAGCAAATGAATTTCTTGATACTCCACCCCAGGAGAAATTGCCGCAATACAAGCATCGTGCGCCGCTAATACCACATCGTAGATATCTTTTTGGGTAGAGGAGAATTTACCCGAAACAGCCCAAGTGCGCGTTACATCTGCCGCCCAGCCGTTAGCAGTTTCAGCCCCCACATCGGCTAATAACAAATCTCCAGCAGATAATTTATTGTTGTAATGATTATTGTGGAGAACTTCGCCGCGTACAGTAACGATACTAGAATAAGCACAACTCATATTATTAGCTAATATTACCTGCTCCATTGCCGCGCGGACTTCTGCCTCTGTTTTGGCGCTTTTAGTTGCTGCTATCCCGGCCCAGTGTGCTTTTACAGTTACTTGCGCCGCTTGTCTCATTTCTATTAAAGCCGCATCATCGTGAGTTAGCCGTAACTGTGCGATCGCTTTTGCTAACTTTAAATCAACACCTTCTAAACTAGCCTTGCGTTGCAACCATTTATCTTGTTGTTGGCGAGTAACAATATCTTGCACGGGAATTGTGGCAGTTTTATAGGTATTCTGCCTTAATTTTGCAAAGGGGTAAGCAAAATCTGCGCCAATAGTTGCAGCTATTTCCTCACGTTTCGGAGTTTCGCCATGCCATAAAGTATTACTACTAGGAGAATCGTCCATAAATAGCTCTAATAAGCCATTTTCTAG
>JACCVJ010000125.1 GCA_013698215.1 Tatlockia sp.
TATCTTGGCGCTTGTGAAAACTTGCATTATCTAAAATAATTAGAACTCTTGGACCTATCCGTTCATAAAGTTCTGATTTGTTGCCTTGGTTAACCCATTCTTGTTTAACAAATTCATTCAACTTTGACAATTACTGAAAAAAACTCTCACTATTACCTTTATCCACAAAAAAGGTTAAACGCAATCTGTCATGGTAACGTAGCCCGCCCATGACATTTACTCGACGCAAGGCTGCGATTTCCTGGCACTAATCGGCGCTGACCTCGACGTGTCAAGCATTTACGTCGTCTTACTCGTAAACTGAAACCCGTTTCATCCCAAAACCATATCTGGAAAAACTCTGGTGCTATCACTCCAGCTTGCAAATAAATCTTTAATTTCTCTTGAAATCTTGCTCTCTCTGCTTTATTTTGCTTAGTTTCTAGGCTATACTTCGCCCAAATCTAAACGTACTTTTTTTTTTGTAATATTCGACTAATTTGTTTACTACCCAACTTAATCCCCGTCTGCTGCAGATGATAAGTTGATAACCTTTCTCCTGTCCATCTACCAAATTCCTCTGGTGCTTTTTCAACGGTTTCTAGTAATAATTCGATGTATTGCTTTGTTGCTTTTCGGTAATTACCTTGCTGTCGCTTGTCTTTTAAACTCTCTAAGTTGTTTGGGTCGCCATGTACGCGCGAAGTCTGTCGGGATGAGTCCCTCTACAGGCGTGCTTCGCACCAGTGTGCTACTGTTCGATATCCATAACCAATAAACGGAGATGTTATATAGGTGTTGATAAAGCATTAAATTGACAAGCCGAACTCGTAGCGGTTAATAAACAGTCCAATCACAAGATCGTGCATAAAAACTGTCTTAGAAAAACAAATTGTTCTCCGCGCTAAACGTTTAATTCGTGTTCGTAAATTTAGATGTTTATTTTCTATTTTTTGGGTATTTTGTTTCCCAACTTCATGCTTTGACGTATCTAAATGACACTTATATGCTCCCCAATCATCAGTGTAAAAGCGGCTAACTCCAAAAGGTACTAATAGTGCTTTTAACTGAAGAAAACCTCCACCAGAACGATTACCTCTGGCGTAAGCTAAAACCAGCCCGCTTCGGCGTTCAATGGCGTGCCACAACCACCTTTGACTCGCGCTTTGCTTCCTACAAACCTCCACATTTCATCTAGCTCGGCTTCTCCCTTGCTCTCTGCTTCATCTAATTTAATCAGACAAATATCAACGGTGACTGACTCGCAATTAAGTTGTTTTAATACCGCTAAATTCACTTGTTGCAGTTGCGGTTTCTTTTTTTTAATTCCTTGATGACAATGCTAGTACTAACATGTAATACTCTGGCTGTATCCCGAATACCACTTCCATTAAGTGCCATGTCTACAATCTGTTCTTTTACTTTTCTGGACTGACCTTGATAAGCATAATCGCGCAATAAATGTTCGACCACTACAAGGCTCTTCCCGACATTGGTAGCGTTGCTTGCCTTGAGCAGTATTGCCATTTTTCACAATATCTACTCCTTGACAGTAAGGACAATGCAATACTTGTGTAATCATCACTACTCTTGATACAGTTGATTCTACTATTTTCCTACCTAACGGTTAGCATATCAACAATTCCACAACATCTCCCTCAAGTCTTTCTTACGTCAATTTTCCCCCACTACTACAAACATGGTTGATGTCCTCCTGGCAACTGCTCTTGATTTAATCAATCCCAAGCATTTCCGTAACTGGTTTGCCAACTGTTGCTACTGTACTCAATAAACCTTCAATCTGCTGTATCATTAGCTGACAGGTAGAGTTTCCCAATTCGACTAAGATGTAACACCCTTTATGTTAAAATATGTACAGTAACTCTGGACATATCCTAAGTTTATTATGCAAACCACATATACAAAAGCGCGTGAAAACTTGGCTAGTCTTCTAGATAAAGTTGTTGACGACTGCGAAATTGTAATTATCGAGCGTCGTAACAAGCCAAACGTAGCTTTGATTGCAGAAGATGAACTAGCAAGTTTAAAAGAGACAGCGTATCTCTTGAGAAGTCCCCAAAATGCTGCCCATTTACTTAGTGCTTTAGAATGGTCTAAATCAAGAGATGAAAATAACATTCTAAAGCCAGTAGCAGTTGATGAGGCGATCGCTTCCTTAAAACAGAAGTTGGGGATTGGCGAAGAAAAAGAAAAAAGTTGAGATTCCGCCACCGCCACCAGTCTGCTTCCCAGATTTCAGCCCGCAGTTTAAAGAAGACTTAGGTTGGTGGTATAAAACGTATCCCAGCAAAGTAGATAAGATTTTTGCTCTAGTTACCGATGTGATGACCCATCCTTTTGAAGGTATCGGTAAGCCAGAACCCCTCAAGCACATAGATTTTGATACATGGTCGCGGCGAATTGATTTAGAGCATCGGCTAATTTATCGGGTGAGACACGACCGAGTAGACTTTCTGCAAGCTCGTTATCACTACTGATTTACCGCTAATATCCTACGTGCCATCTCAACAGACACCGAAGCTATTGCAGCAGCTTCACGCCAAGAATAGCCTTGGTGCTACGCTGCTACTATAGCCCTACATAAACAGGTTAGGACATTATTATAGAGGTAGAGAAGCGTTCAGATGGGACTATGCCTGCTCCTTACAGTTACGACCTGCGCCAAAAAGCGATTGAAGCCGTTGAAGGCGGTGAACGAAAAAGTGAAGTGTGCCGGATGTTCATACTAAGTTGCAGTCAGAAGTAGTAGAGTAATAAGAGAGAGAAAATTAGCAAACTAAAATTTTTCAAAGTGTATATGGGTCAAGTTACACAAGCCCGTCCTCATTTAGACTTAGAGGCGGTCAAAG
>JACCVJ010000127.1 GCA_013698215.1 Tatlockia sp.
ACTTTAAAAGATGGGCGTAGTTTTGAGGGGAAAGTTGTTGGGGTAGATACCGTTACTGATGTGGCGGCGGTGAAAATTAAGGCGCAAAATTTGCCCCAAGTTAGAATTGGTAACTCTAATAATTTAATTCCTGGAGAATGGGCGATCGCCATTGGCAATCCTTTAGGTTTAGATAACACTGTAACTATTGGGATTATTAGCGCTACAGACCGCTCCAGCGCTCAAGTTGGAGTTCCCGATAAGCGAGTAACTTTTATTCAAACCGATGCAGCAATTAATCCCGGAAACTCTGGGGGGCCATTATTAAACGCCCAAGGGGAAGTAATTGGGGTAAATACGGCAATTCGTTCTGATGCTCAAGGATTGGGTTTTGCAATTCCCATTCAAACCGCCGCCCGTGTAGCCAATCAGTTGTTTACTAAAGGCAGCGTAGATCATCCATTTTTGGGAATTAAGATGGTAGATCTAACTAGCGCTACGAAAGACCAAATTAATCAAGAAACTGATTTGAATGTTAAGCAAAATTCTGGGGTGTTAATTGTCGAAGTTTTAAGAAAATCCCCTTCAGCACAAGCCGGATTGAAAGAAGGGGATGTAATTCAAAAAATCAATAATACCCCGGTTAAAAAGTCTTCGGAGGTACAGCAGTATGTTGAATCTATGACGCTTGGAACTACTTTGGCAATGGAAGTTAAACGCAATGGTAAAACTCAGGTTATTCAAGTAAAATCGGGGGCGTTTCCTGAAGGTAGGGGATAGTAAATTACAATTGATTACGGGCTTTGAGTTGCAGATATCGATCGACAATTTGTTCGCTAAGGCGATCGCAAGGCGCATCTAAGACTAATACTCCTTTTTGCTTGAGTTTCGCAAAAGCTAGTTGTCGTTGGGCGAGTAAATCTATTGCTACGGCGCGAGTGTAAGTAGTTGTGATGTCTAGAGTTGGAGTATGGGCAATTTCTTCTACTTGGCGATCGCCTAACGTGACGCAAAAAGGCAAGTAACGCGGCGCTAGTCGTCCCATAGCGGTTAACAATTCCGCCGATGCGGTGCTGTCTACTAGGTCGGTAATCAATACTACTAGAGCGCGTCTAGTTTGCTGCTGAACTACGTTTGTCACTGCTCCCATGTAGTCGGATTCGAGCAACACAGGTTGAATTGGTGTGAGGCGATCTATGAGGTGGCTTAATTGGTGTTGTCCTCTCTGCGGTTGAATCCATAGGTGCATTTGGCGATCAAAGACACCCACACCTACGCGATCGCCTCGATTTAAGCCTGCTAGTGCTAACGATAAAGTAGCATTCATTCCCCAATCAAACCGCTTTAATCCTCCAACTTGAGCCGTCATTAAACGTCCGCGATCAAGTAATATAATTAGGGTTTGCTCTTGCTCTGGCTCCAAAACTCTAACTAAAGGGCGATCGCGCCTTGCAGTAGCTTTCCAGTCAATTAAGCGCAAATCGTCGCCTTTCCCATAATCGCGCAATTCGGCAAATTCTGTACCTATACCTAGAGTACGCATCTTCCGCAAAGCGCCGCTAGATTGTAACGTCAGGCGAATTGATAAACTTTTTAGTCCTAATAAGTCTGGGTAAACTTTTACTTTTTGACTGCAATAGATTTTAAAACTGTCCCAAGAGAGTCCCCAATTACCTAATTGTCGTACTTGAATATCGCCATAGTCAAATTCGCCGCGTTTAATTGGAGAAACTGTATAAGTTAATTCGGTAGTAGTGTTGCTAGGTAAGGAAGTAGATAACACCCGTTGAGTAAGTTTAAATTCAGTCGGTGGGCGATCGCATATCTGAATTTCGACGGGGCGATTTTTTGATGAAATGTTTAACATTACAGGGTTATCGCGCCCAATAGATAATCGTGGTGGTAAGGTGCGTGTGATGTGGACGCGGTGGGGTTTTGCGCGTAAACTATCTACGACCATTAGAGCTAAAACAATGGCATCAAATAGCAGAGTAACTACTATACTTGTTTGGACATTCCAGATAATAGAGGTGGAAAGTGCGATCGCAATTCCGAGTAGCAGCAATAAATAAGTTCGTTTTGAGGGAATCATTTTTCGGTGTAGAGACGTTTCACTGAAACGTCTTTATATATGTATTCAAGGTTTAATTTGTAAACTCGTCCATTCACTAGAGGGAATACAAGCAGCCCCTTAGTAAGAAAGTTTTATAGCGCTCATTTGCCTAACTTGATAGATTGGTCAGGGCATTAATTAGTGTTTGCAACGCACTCCTCCCTAATGATAAGCACGCCAGAATACCAAGTTATTGTTGTTACCAAAGAAAATTTTGAACTTCGCGAAAATGAAGACTTGGGAACTAAGCCTAAGTTTTGGTTTGAGCATGAGAAAGTAGATTATTTATATAAGCAAGCTAAACCTGGTACAGGTGAAGATTGGGCAGAAAAAGTCGCAGCCGAATTGTGTGAAATATTAGGACTACCACACGCTGTCTATGAGTTAGCAGAGACTTGGGAAGGAAAGCGCGGCGTAGCTTCACTAAAATTTTTGCAAGAAAAAGAAGGCGAGGCACTCGTCAACGGCAATGAGCTTCTCGCTGCCATCGTGCCGAACTATGACACATCTGCCACCTACGGAGCATCGCAACATACAATTGATGCGATGCTCGAAGCTATAGGAAAGGAGTCAATAAAATTTCCTCCAGCTTGGACTGCACCCAGTACCATTAAAACAGCAGTGGATGTATTTGCAGGCTATCTGTTATTAGATGCGTGGATTGGTAATGGCGATCGCCATCATGAAAACTGGGGAGTCATTATAAAAAAAATGATGCCTGCTGCAACAGAAACAATCTACTTAGCACCAACTTACGACCATGCTTCTAGTCTTAGGCGCGAATTATCGGACGTAAAGAGACAGAAACGCTCAGTAGAGTCCTACACTAACAATTGTTATTCGGCATTTTACCGCAGTATTGGAGATACAAAGACTCTGAGAACTTGTGAGGTTTTTACCTA